>CANJEY010000185.1 GCA_947472615.1 Beijerinckiaceae bacterium | reverse complement strand
CTGCTCGAGATCTTTCGGCGCGGAGAGAAAGACCAGTGTGAAGCGGCCTTTTTCGTTGCTGACGCGACGGACTTCAACGAGGCCGAGCAGGTCGCAATAGAAATGCAGCGAAGCGTCAAGGTCGGTCACCCGGACCATGGTGTGCAGGTAGCGCAAGTCGGTCTCCTCGCGTGATGATGCCGAAAACTGTCACCCCGGATCATACATGTTCACAACATCGGCGTCGCCCGTCACGTAGCCTTTCCTGACGTAGAGGGCGAAATTCCGCAAAGTGCTGTTCACGAAGCCTTCGGTCGCCACGGTCGCCAGTTCCGGGAAAGCTGCGCGGAACGCGACGGTCGCCTGCTTCAGCCGATAGTGCGGAATGGTCGGAAAAATATGATGGACCTGATGATAGGCGATGTGAAGGATGACGTTGTCTAGAAAGCGACCCCAAGTGCGATCGACAGTCCCGGTCTTGACCACAACATCGGGCCGCCACGCAGATCGTGAATACCAGCGCGTACGCCAGTCGTTGTGATGAGCGAAGAACACCACAACCGCGCACGAGCCGAACACCAGCAGCGGCAATACATACAGCCGCACAAAAATGTCGCCGGCGCCGCTGAAGAGCAGCAGCCAGACCGCCGCCGCAAGGTTCGCCGCATACCAGACCACGCTGGTGGCGCAGGCGCGCAGGCGACGCCGGAAAAACGGATCCCAAAAGCAGAAATGCCGCCGCCCATGCGGCGACGCGCCGACGTAGAAATAGAGGAGGAACGAAACCCCCAGTCCCGCATAGGCCAGCCGGTAGGCGCGCGCGCGGCCGGGCGAGGCCCATGACTCGCGGATCGGCCCGAACCCCTCGTCATCGTCGAGATTGTTCGTTACCGCATGGTGATGCGCATGGCTGAGCCGCCAAGGAAAATGCGGCACGAGCACGAAACCCTGAACCAGATTTCCGATCGTTTCATTGAGCCACGGATAGCGCGAGAACGACCCGTGGGTGCAATCGTGCCCGATAAGAAAGACCGCGAAGAAGTTCAGGCCCTGCGCAGCCGCATAGGCGGCGAGTACGAGGCCGCCCAAGATGGACGATTCGATCCGCTCCGCCGCCCACACATAAGCCATGGCCAGCAAGACGCCCGTGACGCCCGCGCGGCCGACATAATACAACGACCACCCGGCATGGCGCTCGAAACATTCGGCGGGAATTTTGCGACGTATCTGTTCGTAATCGACCGGGAGTTTTGACGAAGCTCCATTCGACGTCCCAAGGGTATCGCCTACGCCTTTCCGCCTGCGATCATCGAGCATTTCGGCGGCGTCCCCGGAAATCATCAGCGACGCACCGGAAACGGCGCGGCCTCAAGCCATTCCGTCAGCCGGGCGCGCGCCTCGTTATAGGTACGCTCTTCGAGGCGTTTCGCCAGCGGACGCGCGACATTGAGCGGGCTCGATCCAGCCATCGACGAGCGCACATGACAGACGGCGCGGTGCCGCTGCAGCCGCTCGGAATCGCCGCCCGGCAGCTCGTTCGACAGCGTCATGGAACGGACGATCACATCCGCGATCGTGGGCGTTTCCTGCGGCTTGCGCCAGGGCAGAATGTGGTCGGCAAGCTGCTTCCAGCCGGACAATTGCGTGCCGTAACTTGGCATGCCGGCCAGATAAGAGCGCGGCGGCCCGGCCAGTTCGGAAACGATCAGCATCCCGCGCTCGCAACGCGGCAGCAGCGGTTGAATGGGATTGTGAACCGCCACCGCGCCGTCCACCATCACGCGTCCGCCGATGCTGACGGGCGGAACGATGATCGGCATCGAACCACTTGCCCGGATAGCCGTCCACATCAGACCGCGGTCCATCCACACCACCTGATTGTTGGCGATGTCGACGGCGCTGAACGTGCACGGGATCGGCTGATCCTCGATCATGCGGTCGCCGGCCACCATGCGGACGATGCGATCGAAGCGGCTGCCGTTGGTCAGCGACGTGAATGGCGGCTGGAATTCCGACCATCCCATTCCGAGTCGTTCGACGACCGAGAACGCCGCCTCCAGCGCTTCGTCGTAGCTCATGCCCATCGCCATCGTGCCGGCGATGCCGGCGCCTGAACTGGTTCCAGCCACGACATCGAGCGGCAGCCCCAATTCCTTCATCGCCCGGATGACGCCAAGATGCGCCGGCGCGAACCCGACGCCGCCCGAAAATGCGAGGCCGAAGGCGCATCCCATGATGCGGCGCGCCGCAGACGCAATATCGGCGGTCGATCCGATCCGAACGTGGTGCACATAGGTTGCGGGCCGCTCGGCAAGCCAGCGACTTGTCCCGGACGGCGGATAGCGGCCGGCGTCGTGCAACAGCACCAGCTCGCAGGAGCGCCCCGCCTTGCGCTCGTGGTCCGCGATGACCTTTTCGACCGCACCCATTTCGGCGGTCGCCGCGGACGGCGCGGCGAGCACGATCCTGTCCGCCTGCTGGGCGCAAAACGTCGCCCACTTGTCTTCATTCGCCCCGCAGGCGAGCAGCGTGACATCGTGATCGCTCTCGACCGATTGCAGCCA
Organism: Beijerinckiaceae bacterium; assembly: GCA_947472615.1. Classification (GTDB taxonomy): domain Bacteria; phylum Pseudomonadota; class Alphaproteobacteria; order Rhizobiales; family Beijerinckiaceae; genus Terripilifer. Next base: position 5,956 of record CANJEY010000185.1, on the reverse strand, counting down.
CGCGATCAGATGACCGAAGCCCGGCTGGCCGATGCCGATCGTCGACATGCCGGCCCCGACTTCGGACTCCACCATCGCGCTGCTGACGAGGCGAACCTTGCGACCCAGAACGGTCTGGAATGTCGCCAGCAACGCCGACATGAACGCGTCGACCTCGCGGCCCGGCTCCAGACCCAAAACCGCCAGCAGGGTCGGCGACGGCCGCGCCTCGCCCGATGTTTGCGCCGCGATGCGGTTCGTCAGACGGCGCGCCAGATTCAGGCCGATCTGCGGAATGATTCGGAACAGCGCATCGAAGGATTCCTTCGACAGAAATCCCACGTGGCAATCTCGCACGGCGTCGACGTCAGCAGTGCGTTTGCCGACGCCGTCGACGAGCGCGAATTCACCGACTGTGACGCCGGGCGTCAGCACGTCGAGGCTGATGCGCTTGCCATCTTCGGGCGTGATGCTGACTTCGAGACGTCCGACATCCAGCACATACAGACCATCCGCCGGATCGCCACGCGTGATGAGACGCTCGCCGCCCGCCACCGTGCGCCATTGCAAATATTCCTGCAGCAACGCCAGCGACGGCGCGTCGAGGCCGGAGAACAGCTGGAACCGCTTCAGCCGCTCGGGATGGCCATGCTCGCTGATGAAATTGTCGAGATAATCGCGAATGTCGGCGGCGTTGAAGCGCATGTCGTAGACATTTGCTCCGCGCCAGTCGAACGCATCGACAGCTGCGCCAGTTTCGCGCGCGCCGATGCGCAGCACATCGGAACGCCGCGCCTGCGCCAGCGCCGCAACAATCCAGCCGACTTGTTGTTCGCCCGGCGGCATTCTCGCCGGAGTCACGAAGGCGATGCGGTCGGCTGCGCGCAGGATCGTATCGGTCCATGCGCCCGGCGCGCCATCTCCGAGCCAGACCGAACACTGCGTCCCGTCTATCCGGGCTTCGCGGCGGGCCACGGCCTCGCACGTTTCGATCGCATCATCGCCGCTCTCGATCAGGACGAATTCGTCTGGGTCGATCTGGGCGCGCACGAGATCGCGCAGCGCCGCGTCCTCGGCGACCGGAATGATTCCAAGCACGAAAGGCTTTGGACGCGCTTGCAGACGCGCAACATCCGAGCCGGCATTCTCGGCGGCGAAACCCGCAAGCGCCGCAGGATTGGCGGCGATCGCGGCGCGCAGCGCCTCGGGAGAAAACTCGAAAATGACGCTGTCGCGCCATGCGACGACGCTGACTGGGCTCGGCCCGCCCGCAAGCGCCTCGACAACGCCGATCCATGCGCCCGCCCCGCGCCAGCCGCTGCCACTATCTGGCTCGTCGGCCTGAACGTGAAGCAGCCCGCTGAACACCATGAATGCCGACGTGCTGGCGTCCCCCTGTCGGCGCAGAGCCTCGCGCGCACGCGCCAGACGCGGCGTCGGGTGGGCTCCCGGCTCGAACCGGAACGGCAAGGCGCTTTTGTCCTGGAAAAAAAGGTCCAGAGCAGGCGGGTCGAACATGAGGCTCCGTCAGCGACACAGGCAGTGCGATCCGATCGCGCATTCGGGACGCGTCCGGACTCTAAGCTGAAACTATACTGTCGACTTCGGCAAGATGCGACAGCATCGCCTCAGCCCCACGCACCCCAGAATGTGCCACGGGCTACAAATCTCAGCCCCTTGAAAACATGCGATTTTGCTTTGCAACATGAACTGGCCGCTGTATCGCAGGACATGGCCGACGCACAGAAATCCACAGCGGACCGCAAGGAGCGCGCCGCCCTCCTGTCGATTTTCGCCAGCATCGCGCTGACGATCGGAAAGCTGCTCGCCGGCATATTCTCGGGCTCGCTGGCGTTGATGTCGGAAGCAGGCCACAGCCTGCTCGACGTCGGCGCAACGGTCCTGACCTATTACGCCATCAAGCTGTCCGGACGCCCCGCCGACGACGAGCACCACTACGGGCACGGCAAAGTCGAAGCCGTCGCGGCGCTCTGCGAGACCGGCCTGCTGCTGGCGCTCGCCGCCGGCGTGCTGATCGAAGCCGTCCGGCGCATCGGCGGACACGAAGGGCCGCCGATTGAAGCCACTTGGCCGGTGTTCGCCGTGCTGGTGGTCGCCATCGCGATCGACTTCACCCGCTACCGTTCGCTGAACAAGATCGCCAAGGAAACTGGCAGCGATGCGCTCGCGGCCGATGCGCTGCATTTTTCCAGCGACATGATCGGCTCGATCCTCGTGCTGCTCGGGTTGATTGCCACGCGCTTTGGTTTTCAACAGGGCGACGCCGTGGCGGCCATCGGGGTGGCGCTATTCATTTCCATCGCCGGCTATCGCCTCGGCCGCCAGACGATCGACACGCTGGTCGACGCGGCCCCCAAGGGACTGGCGGACAGGGTGCGCAGCGTCGTGGCGTCCGTGCCGGGTGTGGTGACGGTCGATTCCGTGCGGCTTCGGCCGGTGGGTCCGCACGTTATCGGCGAAGTCGCTGTGTCCGTTCCGCGCACGATGCCGCTGGAAAAAGTCGTGCCGATCAAGCAGGCGATCAGCGCCGCAATCAGCGCCGAAATCCCTGACGCGTCGGTGACGATCACCGCCAATCCGCGTGCGCTCGACGACGAGAGCATGATCGAACGCGTGCTGCTGATCGCCGCGCGCCGCAGGCTTCCCGTGCATCACCTGACGATTCAGGAAATCGACGGGGTCAAGTGCATCAGCCTCGATCTCGAACTCGACGGACGACTGGCGCACGGCGAGGCGCACAAGGCGGCGTCCGACCTCGAAGCTGCCATCAGGCAGGAAATCGGCGAAGACATCGAGGTCGATACGCACATCGAGCCGCTCGAACCCGGCGAATTGTCGGGCGCGGACGCGGGCGACGAGAAAACAAGGGCCATCGCGCGCTCGCTGGAAAAACACGCCGACGCCGGCGCCATCCTGAGTGAAGTGCACGACGTGCGCGTGCGGTCCAACGCCAACGGCCTCGTGGTCAATTACCATTGCCGCGTCGAACCGTCTCTGACGGTGGAGCAGGTGCATTCGGCCGTGGACGATCTCGATCGCAACACGCGGCTCGACTTCCCGGCGATCACCCGCATTGTCGGCCATGCCGAACCCAACCGCGCCTGAAGCGCGGCCGTTCGAAGCATCTTTCCAAACACAACAATTTATGAAAAGTTAAAGAGCTGCCATTTCCGCTCATTGTTGACGGATCCGGCGCGAGCCGAGCGCTTGCGGGGATGGCGGACGTGCGATTGCAAGAGTGACAAGCGGGTAACCGCGGCGTGGGAGGGACACATGAAGTCATCGCATCTGTTGTTTGCGGGCGTGGCGACGATTGCGCTGGTGGCCGCCCTGTCGGCCCTCCCCCCAACCTCTACCGCCCAGCAGGCCCCGGCGGCCGCAGCCGCCACGGTCGCCATCGGCGAAACCGATATCGGCGGCGTAGTCACCAGTTCGAAGGGCGCCGAAGCCGGCGTCTGGGTGATCGCCGAGACGACCGACCTGCCGACGAAATTCTCTCGCATTGTCGTAACCGACGATCAGGGCCGCTACGTCATCCCCGATCTGCCGAAGGCGAATTACACGATCTGGGCGCGCGGCTACGGCCTTGTCGACTCGCCGAAGACAACCAGCGCCCCCGGCAAGATCGTCAACATCAGCGCACCTCTCGCGCCGAGCGCCGCCGTCGCGGCCGAGTATTATCCGGCGGTCTATTGGTTCTCGATGCTGAAGATTCCCGAGAAGTCGCTGTTCCCCGGAACGGGCGCCAACGGCAACGGCATGCCGGCGAACATGAAGGATCAGGGCGAGTGGCTCGATATCGTCAAGACCGACGGTTGCAACACCTGCCACGCGCTCGGCACCAAGGGCACCCGTACGATTCCGAAGGAGCTCGGCGAGTTCAAGACATCGGCTGAAGCCTGGGAACGCCGCATTCAGTCGGGTCAGGCGAGCAACAATATGGTGCGCGCCATCGGGCGCATCGACGCGCCGCGCGCCTTCAAGCTGTTTGGCGACTGGACAGACCGGATCGCGGCCGGCGAACTGCCATTCGAGCAGCCGAAACGTCCTGTTGGCGAAGAGCGCAACGTCGTCGTCACCCAATGGGACTGGGCCGGCCAGCATCATTACCTGCACGACGAGATTTCGACCGACAAACGCAACCCGACCGTGAACGCCAACGGCAAGCTTTATGGCTCGCCCGAGGAAAGCACGGACTTCGTGCCGATCCTTGATCCGGTCACGTCCACGAAGGATCAGGTCAAGGCGCCGGTGCGCGATCCCAAGACGCCGACGACGCAGACCAACGATCTTTACGCCCCCTCGCCCTATTGGGGCGACGAGCGCATCTGGGACAGCCAGACCAACATCCACAATCCGATGTTCGACGAGAAGGGCCGCGTCTGGTTCACCCACCGCATCCGCCCGCCGCAGACGCCGGACTTCTGCCGCGCCGGCTCGGATCATCCGTCAGCAAAGCTGTTCCCGATACAGACCTCGGGCCGGCAATTGTCGATGTACGATCCATCGACAAAGAAGTTCACGCTGATCAATTCCTGCTTCGGCACGCACCATCTGCAATTCGCCGAGGACGCCAACCAGACCCTGTGGACCAGCGGCGGCGGCGAGGTCATCGGCTGGCTCAACCGCAAGATGTTCGAGGAAACCGGCGACGAGGTGAAGTCGCAGGGCTGGACCGCCGTCGTGCTCGACACCAACGGCAACGGCAAGCGCGACGAAGGCTACAACGAGCCCGGCAAGCCAGTCGACCCCGCGAAGGACACGCGCATGCCGGTCGCGTTCTATGGCGTTTCGCCGAACCCGGCCGACGGCAGCGTATGGGGTTCGGTGCTGGGCTTTCCGGGCGGCCTCGTGCGGTTGAGCCCGGGCGAAAATCCGCCCGCAACCGCGATCTCGGAATTCTTCCAGGTGCCGTGGAATGAGCCGCGCGCGCCTGTGAATGGGTATTCCCCGCGCGGCATGGACATCGACCGCAACGGCGTCGTCTGGGCGCCGCTGGCGAGCGGCCATCTGGCAAGCTTCGACCGCCGCAAGTGCACCGGGCCGCTGAACGGGCCGCAGGCGACCGGCAAACATTGCCCCGAAGGCTGGACTCTGTATCCGCTGCCGGGCCCGCAGTTCAAGGATGTGAAGGACAACGGCAGCGCCGAAGCGCCCTATTACACATGGGTCGACCAGCACAACGCCACCGGCCTTGGCGCCAACACGCCGCTGATCACCGGCAACCTCAACGAATCGATCATCGCCTTCAAGGACGGCAAGATGATCAACATGCGCGTCCCCTACCCGATGGGTTTCTACGCCAAGGGCATGGATGCACGTATCGATGATCCGAACGCCGGCTGGAAAGGTCGCGGCCTGTGGACCACATGGGGCACCCGCACGGTCTTCCACGGCGAAGGCGGCAAGGGCGCGACCCCGAAAGTCGTGAAGATCCAGATCAGGCCCGACCCATTGGCGCGGTGAAGCACGGCGCAAAATGCAGAGGCTCTGCGCACGCGAGTCGCGACGCAGCGTCGAAGATCAACATCGCTTGCCTATCGCGTGATGCGAGCGCTGTCTGCGCGCCTCGATAAGCGCGCCGGCAGAGCGAGGCTTCTGTACCGGCGGCCGTGTCATTCCGGGGCGGCGCATCCGAACCGGAAGCCAGACTGACGATCCGTTGCCGCCACCTCTGGATCCCGGGTTCCCACCTGCGGCGCGCCCCTGGATGACAGCTGTTGTTTGGGCCAGCGCGCGAGGACTCGTCCTCCAAACTCGATCCTCGCCGCCCTGTGCGTCCGCGCACATCGCTCCGGCTTTATGGTGACTATGCTCAGGACCCATTAAATATCTTGCGGATTGCGTGATCGGCTGATTCATTGGCGACGCACGGAGGCGTCGTCATGGCTGATTTGTTCATGCTGTCGGAGGCGCAGATGCGCCGGATCGAGCCGTTCTTTCCGCTGTCGCACGG
>CANJEY010000184.1 GCA_947472615.1 Beijerinckiaceae bacterium | reverse complement strand
TAGCCTGGATTGTCATAGTAGTAGCGGTTCGAATTGGCGATGGCGCCGCCAATCAACGCGCCCGCAGCGAGACCCGCGATGCCTGCGCCGACTCCGACGCCGCGACCGCCGCGGTAATAGCCGCCCCGATGGCCGCCGCCGCGCCAGCGATTGTACTGGATCTGCTCGGCCTTCACCGGAGCGTCGAAGCCGTGGAGCGGAGCAACCGGGAGGGCCTGAGCGCCCTGGCCGAGGAAGACGAGCGACGCAAGCGCGACGCCGCCGAGAATGATCTTGTGCATGATGCCTCCTGAAAGAGATGGTCAGGCACAAAACGATCTCGCGTGCGTCCTGTTCCGTAGGGCGTTGAATCACTGGAGCAGGGCCGCATGGCGGAAAACCGGCGGATTCGCATCGGGGTGGGAGGCTGGACGTTTCCGCCCTGGCGCGGCGTGTTTTATCCCGACGATCTGACGCAAAAACGCGAGCTCGAATACGCCAGCCGCGAACTCACCTCGATCGAGGTCAATGGCACCTATTACGGCACGATCAGGCGTGACAGCTTTCGCGTTTGGCGCGCGACCAGACGCCCGACGGCTTCGTGTTCTCGCTGAAAGCGCCGCGCTTCGCGACCAACAGGCGCAAGCTTGCGGAGGCGGGGCCGTCGATCGCACGCTTTCTCGACAGCGGCGTGCTGGACCTTGGCGACAAGTTGGGGCCGATCAATTGGCAGTTCCTGCCGACCAAGGCACGATCCTGACGACTTCGAGGCGTTTCTGTCGCTGCTGCCGAAGAGGATCGACGGACGCCCGATGCGCCACGCGGTCGAAGTGCGGCATGCGAGCTTTGCTAGTCCGACGTTCGTGTCGCTGCTGCGGCGTTACGGGATTGCGATCGCGACCGACGCCGATTCGAAATTCCCCGTTATTCCCGACGCGACGGCCGACTTCGTCTATGCGCGCATCATGGGAACGACCCCATCGCGGCGCGCCGGATACACGCCCCGCGCGCTCGACCTCTGGGCGAAGCGCGCGCGTCAGTGGAGCGCGGGAGAGCCGCCTGTGAAAAAGTCGGCGCGCGACGTGTTCCTCTACGTCATTGCCGGGTACAAGCCGCACAATCCGGCGGCGGCGATGCAACTCATCCGCCGTATTGGCCAACAGGAGACCGCATGAGCGCGCCCGTGACGATCTACGGCATCAAGGCCTGCGACACGATGAAGAAGGCCCGCACCTGGCTTGAAACGCATGGCGTCGACTACGGCTTCCACGACTACAAGACCGCCGGGATCGACCGTGAGACCCTGCAAGGCTGGTCGGCGAGGGTCGGCTGGGAGAGATTGCTGAACAGGTCCGGCACGACATTCCGCAAATTGCCCGACGCCGACCGCGCCGGCATCGACGAAGACAAGGCGATCAGTCTGATGTTGGCGCAGCCGTCGATGATCAAGCGCCCGGTGCTTGACGTCAGCGGCGAGTTGCTGGTCGGCTTCAAGCCCGATCAGTATGAGGCGAAATTCTAGTCCCGCCTCAGCTTTTGGAGAAACCGTCGAGCGTTTCCTTCTCGAACGCCAGCACCTTCTGCACGCTGGCGCGCGACAGCATGCGGGCGAAATGCGCGTTACAATTGGCGAACACGCCGAGCGGCAGATCGAATTGCGACGCGCGCCGGTAGGTCCAGAAGAAGTGCGCGTCGGCTGCCGTAAAGTGATCGAAGAAGAAGTCTCGTCCGGCGAGCCGCTTGTCGGCGGCGGCGAAGTTTTCCAGCAGCGGCTTGACGGCCAGCGCCCGGATGGAGGCTTCGGAGCCGGGCGCATCGCAGAACTTCGAGGGCGAGTTGATGCGCGTCAGGTGCGGATGAATGCCGGACGCGCACCACGCCATGATCGAGATCGCCTTCACCTCCTGCAGCGGATCGGTCGGGAGCAGCCGGGCTGCCGGATAGGCGCGTGAAATCCAGAGCTGGATCGCGACATTCTCCGTCAGGCGTTCGCCGCCATCGATCTCCAGCACCGGCACCTTGTGCAGCGGATTGATCGCCAGATAGTCGGGCGTCATATGCTGCGCGGCGCGGAAGTTGAGTTTCCGCACTTCGAAGTCGGCGCCGGCCTCGGTGAGAGTGACATAGGGAACGAGCGCGCAGGTCGAGGGCGCATAGTAGAGGGTGAGCTTCATGGCGGGTCTCCGGCTGGCGTCTGGCGAATGCTGGGGCGCTCAAAGCCTGCTGTCAAATGGGCGCGAACACAAAAAAGTGAGACTGCCGATGGACTTGTACAAAGCACGGCCATGCAGCATGATGCCCGTGAATCGCGCAACCGTCGCAGAATCGATCAAATCCGACATATCGCGTTTGTCACCATGCTCTCCCGAAAGGAATGCGCCATGACATCTGTCCTCGTTCGCCCCGTTACGAAGTCGCTTCTGCTGTCCGCCATTTTCTCGATGAGCGGCTTCGCGACTGGCGCATTGGCGCTCGAAACCATCACGCTCGACAACGTGGTGATGGATAATGGCGAGAAAGGAACCGCAACGGTCCGCAAGGTCGAGATCGTCGGCACCAATCTGACCAAGGATGAAGTCCAGAAGCTCTTCACCGTCGGCACCCCGAAGGAAGAGGGCGTCGCGATTCTGAAGAAGATGGTGGCCTCGCGCATCGACATTCCGGAAGCTGTGATCTCCAACAAGGAAGGCAAGGTCACGATCAGCGGCATGCAGGCGACCGACGTGAAGGAAGGCCGCGTCGGCCACGCCGCCATGGCTGGGTTTGACGGGGCGTTTACGTCGGAGAATGGGCCGGTGTCGCTGAAGTCCGGGCCGCTGGCGGTCGACGGCGCGGGCCTGACCGGGATACTCAGCGCGGTGCAGACCGGGGATATGGGCGGTTCAGCCACGCAGTTCGGACACATCTCCTGGCAGGGGCTCGAAGTCACCGCGCCCGACAAGGACACTCCCGCCTCGACGCCGGGCGGTAACATCGTGAAATTCAAGCTCGGCGCACTCGTCGCGGACGGCACCGCGGAAGGCGATGTTCCGCTGAAGACCAAGGGCGAGATCAAGGGATTGACGGTCGAACTGCCTCCGGGGTCGGCCGGCGGCCAGTCGCTGAAGGCGGCGGGCTTCGATGTCCTGAGCCTCGGCTTCACCTTCGCGTCGGACTACAATCCGGCGCAGAAGTCCTTCGCGATCGACGATTTCACCGTCACCGGCGCGAACATGGGATCGCTCGGCCTCAAGCTGAAACTCGGCAGCGTCGACAAGACCCTGTTCACCGGCGCAACCGCGGAACGCACCAGCGCCATCATGGCCGGCAATGTGTCCGGTCTCGAACTTAAATTCGTCAACGGCGGACTGGCCGAGAAGGCGCTGGCTTTCGCGGCGGCCCAGCAGGGCATGCCGCCCGAGGCGCTGAAGGCGCAGGCGAGCGCCATGGCGAACCAGTTCATCCCTGCGATGCTGGGCGGCAATCCGGTCGGCCTCAAGATTGCCGAACAGGTGTCGTCCTTCATCAACAACCCGAAGACCCTGACGGTCTCGGCGACTCCCAAGGGCGCGCCGCTCGCCTTCACCGAAGCCTTCGGGTTGATGGACCCGAGCGCCTTCCTGAACCGAATCGACGTGATGGTGCTGGCGCAGGCCGATGGCGCCGCTCCTGCCGCGCCTCCCGCTGCGGCCCCGGTGCCGGCCGCACCCGCGGCAACGCCCGCGGCTCCGCCGGCTGCCGCTGCGGCTCCGCCCCGGCCCGCGGCGTCAGCCGCTCCTGCGGCGACCCAGAAACTGACCGGCCTCGCCGCGTGGAATGTGTTGGTGGGCAATTCGATCAGCGGCAAGAACGAGGATGGCGATCCGATCGTCGAATATTACCTCGCCAACGGCACGGTAAAGCAGCTCGTCGACGACGAGATTTCGACCGGCAAGTGGGCGGTGCGCGGCAAGACCGTCTGCTTCGAATATCCCGATGACGACGACGAGACCTGCTACGAAGTCGCCGTCGACGGCAACGTGGCTACCTTCACGGACGAGGACGGCTCAGGCCGGCGCTACGAAATCCTGAAGGGCAATCCGAAGAAGCTCTGAGGCTCAAGCGGCCGACGAAGTTGGCGAGCCGGCGCGTTTTGGCGCCGGTCGCGCGAGGCCGAAATGGTCGCGGAGCGTGGTTCCGGAATATTCCTTCCGGAACAGCCCCCGCGTTTGCAGTTCCGGCACAACCATGTCGACGAAGTCGGACAGGCCGCCCGGAAAGTAGGGCGGTAGGATGTTGAAGCCGTCCGCCGCGCCTTCGGTGAACCATTTCTCGAACGTGTCGGCGATCGTCTTCGGCGAGCCGCACACAACGAGATGACCGCGCGCCGCCGCCACCAGATTATAGAGATCGCGCATCGTCAGGTTTTCACGGCGCGCTTTCGCGATCATATTGCGGGCGAAGGTATGCCCGCCATCCGGCAGTGGCATATCGTCCGGCAAAGGCTTGTCGAGATTCTCCGCCGTCGCGTGAATGTTCAGCCGCGCGTAGAGCATTTCGCTGGCGACGGATGAATCGACGAAAGATTGAAGCTGATTGAGCAGCGCCATGGCCTTGGCGTCTGTCTCCGCCACGATCGGCATGACGCCCGGCAGCACGCACACCTCGTCGGGCGACCTGCCACGGCGGACGACGCGCTGCTTCAGGGACGCATAGGCCCTCTGCGCGCCGTCGAATTCCTGCACGGCGCTGAACACGACGTCGGCCGTGGCGGCCGCCAGTTCCTGTCCGGCGTCCGATCCGCCGGCCTGCAGGACGATCGGATGCCCCTGCGGCGAACGACCGATGTTCAGCACGCCTTCCACGTCGAAGTGCGCGCCGTGATGGTTCAGCGGATGCACCTTGGACCAGTCGATATAAACGCCGGTTTCGTGGTTCGCCTGAATGGCGTCATCGTCCCAGCAATCCCACAGCTCTTTGACGACTGCGATGAATTCCGCCGCTATCTCGTAGCGCTTTTCATGGTCGGGATGTTGGCGGCCGAAATGCTGTCCCGACGCGCGATGCGCCGTCGTCACCGCATTCCAGCCGGCGCGGCCATTGCTGATGTGGTCGAGCGACGCGAAGGAGCGCGCAATCGTGTAGGGGTCGTTGTAGGTCGTCGACGCCGTCGCCCCGAGGCCGATATGCGTAGTCGCTGTCGCGATGGCGGCGAACATCGGCACGGGATCGAGGCGCACCGTGTAAGAAGGATGCTGGCTCGGCTGCGCCCCATAGCCGTCGCCCGCGAAAAGCAGGTCGAACTTGCCGCGCTCGGCGATGCGGGCGACCTCAATGCACTGTTGCAGGTTCTGGAAAGAGTCATGAGCGCCCGGCATGCGCCAGCCCGCAACATGATTGCCGGTGCCGAGCATGAACAGGCCGAGGTGGATCTGGCGGCTCATTTGGGTATGTCCCATGTTATGCTGGCGTCATTGCGAGGAGCGCAGCGACGAAGCAATCCAGCCCTCGGCCTCTGCGCCTGATGGATTGTTTCGCTTCGCTCGCAATGACGGATGCGGCGCGAGTTGTTCTTTCGACTCCCTGCGATGCTTGTTGGAAGCAATTCAGTTGGTCGGCTTTTTCGGCAGGAATTGCGTCGTGAACACCGAGCGCCAGTCGAGATCCGGCTTCATCAAGCCCTGTTCGACCATCATGTCGAAATGCGCCTTCCAGCGCCCTTCGTTCATCGCCCCGAAGCCGTTCTTCTCGGTGTCGTCCGAGAATGCGATGCGGAACTCCTTCAGCGCCTTCCAGGAATATTGCATCAGGTCGTCGGTGTTGGAGGGCTCGTCCTTCTTGACCATCTCGAAGCCGACCTTGGGGTCGACGTAATAATCTGCCCAGCCGCGCGCCGAGCCTTCGACGAGGCATTTCACCGCCGCCGGCTTCTTGTCGATCATGTCCTGCGAGACGGTGATGATCGACCCGTAGGCGTTGTAGCCGATGTCGGCCAGAAGGAAGCTCTTGGGCTCCATACCGGTCTCGCGCTTGATGATGTAGGGCTCGTTGGTGATGATCGCTTGCTGGATGGCGTTATTGTCGGCGATCCAGCCCGCGAGTTGGCCGGAATAGGAGCGGATCTGTGCGTCCGTGAAGCCGAATTTCGCCTTCAGAAAGGGCCAGAACGTCGAGCGCGACGCCGCGCCTATCAGGATGCCCTTGCCCTTCATGTCGGCGATCGACTCGATGCCGGCGCCCGCGTGCGCCATCAGGATCTGCGGCGTGCGCTGATAGCCGGCGAACAGCGCACGGGCCGGAAATCCGGCGGCGTTCATGTGGAAGATGCCGTCGGTCTGCGACACCAGCGTCGCGTCGATGGCGTTGCCGACCAGCAATTGCATGTTGTCGATGCCGGGTCCGCCCTGCCGGATCGTCACGTCGAGACCGCAATCCTTGTAGAAGCCCTTGGCGAGCGCCTGATAATAGGCGCCCTGTTCGGACTGCGCCTTCCAGCTCAACTGGAACGTCAGCTTTTCCAGCGCCTGCGCGGCCCCTGCGCTTCCGATCACGAGAGCGGCGGCCAGTAAGTGTCTGATCTGCATGGCGATGTCCTTGAGCGATTGAAGACGCTGGATAAAAAGCAAAACTCGCGCCAGTTGCCTTGCGGGCTTCCCTTTCGGGCGTCGCGTCGCTAGAGAGCCTGCATGCGCATCGTCATCGCCATCGCGGCGCTTCTCTCGGCGGTCTTCATGGCCGTCACGTGGTATCAGCCCGTCTGCGAGGGCGGCCGTGTCGTGGCGAGCGAAGGCGAATGCCGGGCGGTGCCGATCTTTGACGCCGCCTTCTGCCGCAAGGCGTGGGCGCTAACGGACGGCATCGCGCGCCGCTCGGGCATGTCCTATCCGACCCGCACCGAGTGCGACGATTCCTGGCCGGTCTGCATCGAGCATGAGCCCGGGGGCTATGGTCCCAAGCCGGCCGGCTGGTGTCTGGTGCGCGGGCCGAACGGCGAAGCGGCGCGGATCGACCCGCAATACGAGCGCAAACGCGGCTGAATCCGCAGCCGCCCGCCGGGGTATCGCGGCGCGGCCCGGCAGGGTAAAAGGCCCGTCGTTTCGAGGATCATGACATGCAGACGAACAAGAATGTCGTCATCGGCGCCGGCCCGGGGGCCGTCACGTTCGGCAACGACTTGCCGCTCGCCGTGATGGCAGGCCCCTGCGCGCTGGAAAGCCGTCAGCACGCCATGGAGATGGCGGCCGCCCTGAAAGAGATCGGCGCGCGGCTCGGCATAGGCATCGTTTACAAGTCGTCGTTCGACAAGGCCAACCGTACGTCGCTGAATGGCAAGCGCGGACTGGGGCTGCGCGAGGCGCTGCCGGTCTTCGCCGATGTGCGGGAGAAGTTCGGCCTGCCGGTCGTCACCGACATTCATGAGAACGACCAGTGCGCCATCGCGGCTGAAGCCGTCGATCTGCTGCAGATCCCGGCGTTCCTGTGCCGGCAGACCGATCTGCTGGTGGCCGCAGCCGCCACCGGCAGGCCGGTCAACGTCAAGAAGGGCCAGTTCCTCGCCCCATGGGACATGAAGAACGTCGTCGCCAAGATTACGGACTCGGGCAATCCGAACGTCCTCGTCACCGAGCGCGGCGCCAGCTTCGGCTACAACACGCTGGTGTCCGACATGCGCTCGCTGCCGATCATGGCCCGCAACGGCGCGCCGGTGATCTTCGACGCTACGCATTCGGTGCAGCAGCCGGGCGGGCAGGGCTCGTCGACAGGCGGCGAGCGAGAGTTCGTGCCGGTGTTGTCACGCGCCGCCGTGGCTGTCGGCGTTGCGGGCGTCTTCATCGAGACGCACGACAATCCGGCGCAGGCCTTTTCGGACGGACCCAATCAGGTGCCGCTGAACCGCATGGAAGAGTTGCTGCGCGAACTGATGGCCTATGACGCGCTCGCGAAAAAAGGCCGCGTGACGCTGGCAGGTTGAAATCGGCGCTTCAGATTCGTTCAGCTTTTTTGGTTCTTTGCGCAGGCGGCGCGCTTTTGCGTGCGCTGTGGATAAAGATGCTTTCTGTGGATAACAACACTTGTTGCTCTATGCGTTAGCAAATGAGCTTGGCCTTTTGAATTCATCGCTCGATACTCGGCAAGTGAATTTACATAAACAATACAATTATGCGGTGGGGGCCAACTGTGTACCATTGGATAATTCGTTCGCTATTCATTGTTTCCGTCACTGCGTTTCTTGCAGGGTGTGCAACAAACCGCGGTGGCCTTACCGACAAGGTTATGGACGCCACCATCTTCTCTGCCGATACCAAGGAACATAGAACGCTTCGCGGCTATCTGCTTCTCGCCTCGCTGACGCGGCTCGCCGGCCGTAGCAATCTCAATCTGAATGAGAAGGCGGGCCTTGCCTCAGATATTGGCCGGGCGGTCGATGTATCGGCCACTGCGTTCCAGTGTGCTTATACCAACGGTCATTTGCAGCGACCCACATGGGCCCATTCGCGTAATCCGATTGATGTGATGGCTTCGGGGAGCGCGAGCAGTTTGTTCCAGGCCTCGCACATTGCGTCGATGATGGCGTCGTAGC
>CANJEY010000183.1 GCA_947472615.1 Beijerinckiaceae bacterium | reverse complement strand
TGATGCAGTCGGAAATCCTTCCCGTCCTCGCTCGCCTACTGGGGGACGCAAGTCCGCCGCCCGAACAGGTTGGCGAGGCGCCGAATCTGGACCCAGAGGCGCTATTGCGCGCACTTCTCGAACCCGGCTCGCACAGCGCGCAGGGGATCATCGCCGCGCTTGAGACCGAGGGCGTGGCGCGCGAGCGCATGCTCCTCGACCTGCTGGCCCCGGCCGCCCGCGCCCTCGGCGGAATGTGGGAAACCGACGACTGCGACTTCGTGCAGGTCTCGATCGGCCTGCAGCGGCTGCAGGCCCTCATGCGCGACCTGGAGCCGCCCGCGAGGCCGCTATCGTCGTCAAGCGTTCGTCGCCGGATCCTGCTGCTGCCAGCTCCCGGCGAAACCCATACGTTTGGCGTCGAAATGGCCGCCCACCTCTTCCGGTCGCGCGGCTGGGACGCTGTCCAGATCGCCTCGACCGAATATGAGCAGCGGATCGCCACGGAACATTTCGACGCCATCGGATTTTCGCTGAGCTGCCAGGTCTGCCTCGATAAATTGCCCGCTGCGATCGAGCAGGCGCGGCAACTTTCCCGCAATCGCGCAATCCGCATTCTGGTCGGCGGCGGTCTTTTCGATCGTCATCCAGAACTGGCGGCGAAAGTCGGCGCGGATGCGGTCGCGAGCGCCATCGAGAAGACTTGTGAAATGCGCATAACCTGATAGATGGACACTCCACGGTGTCAAAAATTCTTGTCGATTCTGGGCCGTAAAATCCAGACTTTCAAAGGAGTTAGAAGCTTTGCCTGATTCTCAGGCGAAATCAGCAGCGTTGGCACAGCTCGGTGCGCCAGCCGGCAATCTCGGATCCATCGATTCCGGGACGGCTGGACTGTTGATTGCTTCCTCCATCGACATCACGCTTGTGCTCGACAGCGACGGAACGGTCCGTCAGGCCACATTCGCCGAGCCTGAGCTTGCGCGCGAAACGCAACGCGACTGGATCGGCCAGAATTGGGGCGACACGGTTACGGTCGAAAGCAAACCGAAGATTCAGGAATTGCTGCGCGAGGCCGTGAGCGAGAAGCCCTCCCGCTGGCGCCAGGTGAATTATCCAGCGGTGCGTGGCGGACCGGATGTGCCGGTGCGGTTCAGCGTGATCCGCAATCGCGGCGACGACCGCATCATCGCGGTCGGGCGCGACCTGCGGATGATGGCCTCATTGCAGCAGCGTCTGGTCGAGGCGCAGCAGGCGATGGAGCGCGAATATGCGCGCATCCGCGACGCCGAAAAGCGCTACCGGCTCCTGTTCCAGCTAGCGGCCGAGGCGGTCGTCATCGTCGACGCCGGCAATGAGCGTATTCTCGAAGCCAATCCGGCCGCCTGCACCATCATCGGGCGCGACGCCCGCAAGGTCGCCGGTTCGACATTTTCCGATCTGTTCGATTCGTCGAGCCGGCTCACCGCGCAATCCTTCGTGGCGGCGCTGCGCGTCGCGCCCCGCGTCGACAATGTTCATGTGCAACTGGCGGGCAGCCGCGAATCCCTGCTGCTTTCCGGTTCTCTTTACCGTCAGGAAAGCGGCTCTCACCTTCTCGTTCTCCTGTCCCGACTTGGCGGAGATACCGCGGCGCTGCCGTCCGAAAAGGCCAGCGTGCTGCAATTGATCGACCGCATCCCTGATGCGTTCGTTGTCACCGACGCCGACCGGCGCATCCTGTTCGCCAACATGGCCTTCGTGGATCTCGCCCAGATGGCCAACGAGGGACAGATCCGCGGCGAGCCGCTGGATCGCTGGCTCGGCCGGCCGGGCGTCGATATCGACGTGTTGTTCGGCAACCTTGGCAGCCACGGAACGGTGCGGAACTTTTCGACGATCTTTCGCGGTGAGTACGGCGCGACGGAAGACATCGAGGTTGCGGCGGCCGAGATTTCGACCAATGGACGCCCGTGCTTCGGCTTCGGCATCCGCCCCTCGGGATGGCGCACCGGCAAGGACCGTCTCGGTGGACGTCAACTGCCGCGTTCGGTCGAGCAATTTACCGATCTCGTTGGACGCGTGCCGCTGAAGAATCTCGTGCGGGAAACCACCGACTTTGTCGAACGACTTTGCATCGAGGCGGCGCTTGAATTGACGCGCGACAATCGCGCCTCGGCTGCGGAAATGCTCGGCCTCAGCCGGCAGGGCCTCTATTCCAAGCTGCACCGCTATGGATTGGGCGACGCAAGCGAAGCCGATGACAGGGCAAATGACTAGTGTCGTCATAAATTGACGCGTTGTCTAAAAAGTATGTAATTCTGTCTTGACACTTTTGGTCGCCGGTTTAGGCTTCCCTCGACGCGCGCATTTCATGCCGCCGCGCTCGTTTCTCGGTCGGTTCGGCCGAAGGCGCGCATGCGGTGGACGCCGTCGCAGGGGATTACGCCGATGCAACAGGCGACGCTGAACTGGTGGGCGATTGTCCGGCTTGGTCTGGTGCAGACCTCTCTTGGGGCCATCGTCGTACTGATGACCTCCACCATCAATCGCGTCATGGTCGTCGAAGTCGGCTTGCCGGCCTTCGTGCCCGGTCTGCTCGTAGCGTCCCACTATGTCGTCCAGATTTTGCGTCCCGCTTGGGGCTACGGCTCCGACGTCGGCGGGCGACGCACGCCGTGGATCATCGGCGGCATGGCGATGCTGGCTTGCGGCGGCACGCTGGCCGCTGTCGCGACCGCCCTCGCCTCAACCCATGCGATGGCCGGGATCGCGCTCGCGTTCGTGGCGTTTCTGCTCATCGGCGTCGGCGTCGGAGCGGCCGGCACGTCCGTCCTGACGATCCTCGCCACGAATGTCGCGCCAGAGCGGCGCGCGGCGGCGGCCACCACCGTCTGGGTGATGATGATCTTCGGCTTTGCGCTCACCGCGCCCCTCGCCGGACATTTCCTCGATCCGTTTTCCAATACGCGGCTCATCGGCGTGACGGCTACGGTGTCGGGCCTCGCGTTCATCACCGCGACGTTGGCGATCGCCGGTATCGAACGGACGTACTCCGCCGCCGCGTCGGCCGCGCCGGAGGCCAAGCCGCCCTTCATGGTCGCGCTGCGCCAGATCTGGCTCGAACCGCAGGCCCGGCGGCTGACGATCTTCATCTTCGTGTCCATGGTCGCCTACAGCGCGCAGGAACTCATCATCGAACCATACGCGGGCGTCGTCTTCGCCATGACTCCCGGCACGACCACCAAGCTCGCCGGCATCCAGCACGGCGGCGTGCTCGCCGGCATGCTGATGGTGGCGTTTATCGCCACCGTGATCGGCGGACCGATCCTGGGTTCGCTGCGGAACTGGACAGTGGGCGGCTGCGTCGCCTCTGCGGCGATGCTGGCGATGGTCGCCGCCAGCGCCTTCGCCGGACCTGACTTTCCGCTCCGCCCGGTCGTGTTCCTGCTCGGTTTGGCCAACGGCGCTTTCGCGGTGGCGGCCATCGGCACCATGATGAGCCTCGCCAGCGCCGGCAGCACGTCGCGCGAGGGCACGCGCATCGGCCTCTGGGGCGCGGCGCAGGCGATCGCATTCGGTCTCGGCGGCCTACTCGGCGCAATCACGGTCGATCTCGCCCGGCATGCCACCGGCGATCCGCGCTTCGCGTTCGCGCTGGCGTTTCTCGGCGGATCGGCAGTCTTCCTGTTGTCGGCCATTCTGGCGGTGAACATTTCGCCGCGCGCCCGCACGCAGACGCGGGATCACGTCGACCTCTCGTCTGGCAAACTCATCGATGTGTGAACACAGGAGCGCGCGCTGATGTCGTCTCCCGAACAATTCGACGTTGTGGTCGTCGGCGGCGGCCCGGCCGGCGCGACCGCCGCGCATGATCTGGCGTGTCGCGGACACAAGGTTCTGCTGCTCGACAAGGCGGGCCGCATCAAGCCGTGCGGCGGCGCCATTCCGCCGCGCCTCATTCGCGACTTCGACATCCCGCCGCATCTGCTCAAGGCGCGCGTCAATTCGGCGCGCATGATCGCGCCGTCCGAAACAGCCGTCGATATGCCCATCAAAGGCGGCTTCGTCGGCATGGTCGACCGCGAGGAGTTCGACGAATGGCTGCGTCAGCGCGCGGCCGACGCCGGCGCGGTGCGCGTCAACGGCCTGTTCGTCCGGATCACACGCGACGACAACACCGGCGCCATCGTGCACTATGAAACGAAGGACGTGGCGGGCAGCGCCTGCAGCGCGCGCGCGCGCATCGTGATCGGCGCGGACGGAGCGCTGTCGTCGGTCGGACGGCAGGAAGTGTCGGGTGCCGACCGCATGAAATTCGTTTTCGCCTACCACGAAATCGTCGAGACGCCGCAGGCCGACCCCGAGATGGCGAAGCGCTGCGAGATCTATTATCAGGGCAAGCTGTCGCCTGACTTTTATGCGTGGATCTTTCCGCATGGCGACACGATGAGCGTCGGGGTCGGCAGCGCCAACAAGGGCTTCTCGCTGCGAAGCTCCGTGAAGTCCCTGCGCGCCACGACGGGGCTCGATCGCGCCCGCTCCATCCGCCGCGAAGGCGCGCCGATTCCGCTGAAGCCGCTGAAGCGCTGGGACAACGGCGCAGACGTCATTCTGGCGGGCGACGCGGCGGGCGTCGTCGCGCCGGCGTCCGGCGAAGGCATTTATTACGCCATGCTGGGTGCGCGCTTGTCGGGCGATGCGGCGGATGAATTCCTGCAAACCGGCGACGCACGCGCGCTTCAAACCGCCCGCAAGCGCTTCATGAAGGCGCATGGCCGCGTCTTCTGGATTCTCGGAATCATGCAGTATTTCTGGTATCGGAACGACAAGCGCCGCGAACGCTTCGTCAGCATCTGCCGCGATCCAGACGTGCAGCGCCTGACGTGGGAATCCTACATGAACAAGGAGCTCGTGCGCACCGACGTGATGGCGCATGTGCGAATCTTCTTCAAGGATCTCGCGCATCTATTCCGGCTGGTGTCTCCGTGACGGAAATCTTGCCGGACAACTGGATTGTGGTCGCAGTCGCGGCCGTATGGGTGATGATCGTGGCCGGTCTAGGCGGCTGGCTGACCGAAGTCGGTCCCTGGTACGAAAGCCTGACGTTTCCAGACTGGCGGCCCCCCAACTGGCTGTTCGCACCCGCATGGACGCTGATCTTCATCTTCATCGCGTCGAGCTGCATCGTCGCATGGAACGCCGCGCAGGGCGACGCGTCGCGCATCTCGCTGATCGTGCTGCTGGTGATCAACAGCATTTTCAATGTCGCGTGGAGCTTGCTGTTCTTCAAATTGCGCCGCCCCGACTGGGCGCTGTTCGAAGTCTTCCTTCTGTGGACGTCGATTCTCGCGCTCGTGATCTTCACATGGCGCATCGCGCCGAAAGCCGGCCTGCTGATGACGCCCTATCTCGCGTGGGTGAGTTTCGCCGCCTATCTCAACTACACGATGGTGCGGCTCAACGCGCCGTTCGGAAACGCTCGCTGACGGCGAGGAGGACCAGACATGAACGGATCATGGCTCGGCGTCGGCGTCATCGACGCGATCATCGGCCTGATGGTCGTCGAGGGACTCGCACTGTTCGTCTGGCGCAGCATCACCCGCACAGGGCCGGCGCGCGCATCGACGCTCGCCAATCTGGCATCCGGCGCGCTTCTGCTCGTGGCGATGCGCACCGCGCTCGATGGCGCAGCGTCCGCCACGATCGCCGCAAGCCTTCTGGCGGCCTTCGTAGCGCATCTGGTCGACCTCTCCCTGCGCTGGCGGGCGGCGTCGCCCGCGTGCGACGCGCCATCGACCGCTCCCCTTATGCCATTCCTTTCCGGCGCGAGCGTTTCGCGTCTTCCGCGCGACGAGGCATCCCATGGTTGAGTCTCTCACCCCGCTTCTCGACACGATCGCCCTGCCCGAAGATCTGCGAAAGCTGCCGGCTGCCAGCCTGCGGCAAGTGGCCGATGAACTGCGCCGCGAAACGATCAGCGCTGTGTCGATCACCGGCGGCCACCTCGGCGCGGGGCTCGGGGTCGTCGAACTGACGGTGGCGCTGCACTACGTCTTCAACACGCCGGATGACAAGCTCATCTGGGACGTCGGGCATCAGGCCTATCCGCACAAGATTCTGACAGGCCGGCGGTCGCGCATCCGCACGCTGCGTCAGGGCGGCGGTCTGTCGGGATTCACCAAGCGCACCGAGAGCGAATACGACCCCTTCGGGGCGGCCCATTCGTCGACGTCGATTTCCGCCGGTCTCGGCATGGCGGTCGCGCGCGATCTCGACGGACGTTCCAACAATGTCGTGGCTGTCATCGGCGACGGCTCGATGTCGGCCGGCATGGCCTATGAGGCCATGAACAACGCGGGAGCGATGGACTCGCGGCTGATCGTCATTTTGAACGACAACGACATGTCGATCGCGCCGCCCGTCGGCGCCCTGTCGGCCTATCTGTCGCGGCTCCTGTCGGGCGGCGCGTATCGAAGCCTGCGCGAAGACGGCAAGAAAATCGCGCGCAAGATGCCGCGATTCATCTTCGAGCACGCGCGCCGCGCCGAGGAACTGACGCGCGGGTTTTTCACCGGCGGCACGCTGTTCGAGCAATTGGGTTTCTATTATGTCGGCCCCATCGACGGCCACAATCTCGATCACATGCTGCCCGTGCTGAAGAACGTTCGCGACTCGAAGCAGGGTCCGATTTTGGTTCATGTCGTGACCCAGAAGGGCAAGGGCTATGCGCCGGCGGAATCCGCCGCCGACAAATATCATGGAGTGAACGCCTTCGATGTGGTCAGCGGCGCACAGACCAGGGCGAAGGCCAACGCGCCCTCCTACACGAAGGTCTTCGGCGAAACGCTGACGAAGCTGGCAAACGACGACGACAAGATCGTCGCCGTGACCGCCGCCATGCCCAACGGCACGGGCGTCGACATATTCGCCACGTCGTTCGCGGAACGAACTTTCGATGTCGGCATTGCCGAACAGCACGCCGTGACATTTGCAGCCGGACTGGCGACGCAGGGCTACAAGCCCTTCTGCGCAATCTATTCGACGTTCCTGCAACGCGCCTATGACCAGATCGTGCATGACGTGGCGTTGCAAAACCTTCCCGTGCGGTTCGCGATCGACAGGGCCGGCCTCGTCGGGGCCGATGGCGCTACCCATGCGGGCTCGTTCGACATCGCCTATCTCGGCTGCCTGCCAAACATGGTCGTCATGGCGCCATCCGATGAGGCCGAACTCGTCCACATGGTGAAAACAGCCGCCTGTCACGACGCCGGCCCCATCGCGTTCCGCTATCCGCGCGGCGACGGCGTCGGCGTCGACATGCCCAAACAGGCGCAGGCCCTCGAAATCGGCAAGGGTCGGATCGTCCGGCAGGGGTCGCGCATCGCGCTCCTGTCGCTCGGCACGCGTCTGGCCGATTGCCTCGTGGCGGCCGAGGCGCTCGCGGCGCGCGGATTATCCACGACGGTCGCCGACGCTCGCTTCGCCAAGCCGATCGACACCGAACTGGTCGAGCGCCTCGCCCGCGACCACGAGGTTCTGATCACGGTGGAAGAAGGCTCCACCGGCGGCTTCGGCTGTTTTGTTCTGCAATATCTGTCGGATGCGGGCCTGCTCGACGAGGGCCTCCGGGTGCGGACCATGGCGCTTCCCGACGCCTTTCTGGATCACGACACACCCGGAAAGCTCTACGCCCAGTCGGGCCTCGACGCGGCCGGCATCGTCGACAAAGTGCTGTCCAGCCTCCCCAGCCTCGATATGCGCCAGCGCGGCGTGATGGGAGGCCGCCCACCATTGTGACGCAGGCGATATGACAAGGTCGAATTACAGTATTCGATATCGTCAATTCACCTTTACTATTTCGACGCGATCGGCTTCAATCTCCCTGCTAGGGAGTTGGCATCCCATGCCGGGACGGCAACGTCCGTTCCGGAGGGCGAACCGGGGTCGCGGATGCGAGAGGACCACGATAGCGGCGTCTCGGGCGGTCAGTCGGGCTTGCCCGGAGATCAATCGTTCATTTTTGCCGGAACTCCATTCCCGGAAGTCTTCGCGCGGGACGATTTCGATCAACGGCAAGCCAAACTGGCGACGATCATCGAGCAGCAGATCGTCCCCCGCCTGCTCAAATTCCATCAGGTGGACCGAGGCAACTCGCGGAAGAAATCTGACTTCCTGCCCGAAGAGGTCGCAGAATTCGGCGTACTCGCAATGGGGCCGGACATCGACACGGCAAAGCAATATTTCGAACGGCTGCGAACGCGCGGCCATTCGTTCGAGACGCTGTTCGAGGAATTTCTGGCCCCCACCGCGCGCTATCTTGGCCAGCTCTGGTGCGACGATCTTTGCGACTTCGTCGATGTGACGATTGGCGTTGCGCGGCTGCAGCAGATCATGGCGATGTTCGGCGCAGTCGCCGAATTGCCGGTCGTGGATATCGAACGTCGTGCGCTGCTCCTCTCGATCCCTGGCGAACAGCATCTGTTCGGCATCGACTTCGTGGCGCGCGCCATGCGTTCCGCCGGATGGGACGTCGCGCTCGTGGCGGCGCACAGTCTCGA
>CANJEY010000182.1 GCA_947472615.1 Beijerinckiaceae bacterium | reverse complement strand
ATGGACGCGATCCTCCACCTGCTCCGGCGCATCGACACAAATTTCGAATATCTGGATTCGCGCATCATCGACGTCGTGGTCGATCACGACCGCGTCGTGGTCCGTCGGGTGAAGACCATGCGGCAGATCGGCACCGGCGAGGTGCGCGAGCTCCACATGTGCGACTGGGTCCGGTTCGAAAACGGCCTGATCGCGGAATTCGTCGAATATTCCGACACGGCGCTGACCTCGTCTCTCGCGTCGAGTTGAGCCCGCCCGCTTAACATTTCATCAATTTCGAAATTGACCGAAACCGTTGCAATCGTCACGTTGTCGCTTACTATTATGAGTTCGACGTCATTTGTTCGATCGCCCCCCGACCGTTCGTGAGAGCGGAAAAACGAAATCCCGATTGCTTCACGGGACAGGGCGGACGGCCTAAAAATGGTTCAGGAAATGGACACGACCCGGGAGACAACCACAGATAGGGCGCGCATTGCGGCGCTCATCAAGGTTCTTTTCGAAGCGAGATTTGATCGCGACCTCGTCGCGTTGAAGCGCTATTTGTCGCCCGACATGGTCTACCGGATGGTCGGACACAGGATTTACAGCCCGTTTTCTGGTGAGTTCAAAGGTCCGGACGCCGTCGTGGCGGGCGTTCAGAACATGAACATCGAATTCGAATTCTCGAACATGTCGATCGACCGGATGCTGATCGACGGCAACGACGTGGGCGTGCGCTGGCACGGTCGCTGGCGCAACCGCGGCACCAATGCGTCGGCGACATTCGAAGGCTTCGCGCATCTCGAAATCGAGAACGGGCTGGTGAAATCCTACACCAACTTCGTCGACACGGCGCTGGTGGCCAACATCTCTGGCTGGGAGCCCTGACGCGGTCCTCGTGCTAGACTGGCGCTCGTTCGGGAGCCCGCCGCATGACGATCCGCATCGCCACCTTCAATGTCGAGAACCTGTTCACGCGGTTCGACTTCTCCGGCCGCGCCCAGCGCGAACGTCGCCTCGTCGGCCATTTCGCATTCGACGATCTGCGTCAGTTCGAAATGGCCCGGATGATCTTCGCGGCGATCAATTCCGACGACATGCGGCAATTGACGGCGCTGGCGCTGGCCGAGACGCACGCCGACATTGTCTGCCTGCAGGAAGTCGACAATCAGGACGCGCTCGACGTGTTCTACGAGAACTATGTGCGACGCGTGCTGCTGCAAGGTTTCGCGTCAGCCACCAAGCATCTGCCGCTCGACGAACGCCGCGCCGTCTCGCCGGATTATTTCTACGATTTCCGCCGCGTGCTGCCCGGCAACGACCGGCGCGGCATCAATGTCGCGGTGATGTCGCGTCGCGATGTTTCGATCCGTTCGCACGCCGACCTGACCTACAGCTTTCTGCACGATCAGCATCTCGACTGGGAAAACCTCGCCCGCGTCGGCGAGGAACCGGACAAGAAGATCTTCCGCCGCGACTGTCTGGAGATCGACGCGTTCGTCGACGGCGCGCCGCTGACGATCTATGTCTGCCACCTGAAGTCGCGCGAAGCCTACACGCCGAAAGGCGATCCCGGACAGGAGACGCGCCCCGTGCGGCAGGCGGAAACGATGGCGCTGCGGCGGATCATCGAGCGCCGTTTCGGCCACGGGGTGAGGACCGCCAACTGGATGATCTGCGGCGACCTCAACGACTTTTACGAAATCGACGGCGAACCCGTGCACGATCACGCGCTGTCGCCCCTGCTCGATGGCGGCTTCGCCATCAATCCCATGGAGCGTCGTCCGCCGCAGGATCGCTGGACGCATTATCACACCGCGACAGACGCGCATGTGCAGCTCGATTATATCCTGTTGTCGCCCGCGCTCGCCGCCGCCAATCCGAACGCCATTCCGGAGATCGTCCGCAAGGGACAGGCCTATCGGGTGCCACGACTCACCGGAACGGATCGCTATCCGCGCATCGGCTGGGATCGGCCGAAGGCGAGCGATCATTGTCCGGTCGCCATCGAGGTGCATGTGCCAAAACATTGAGCCGCGATTGACTCCCGTGACGGGTGCGGCATGATCTTCCCAAGACAGAATGTTCGGGGGGACCATGACAAGGACGTGGCGATTCGGCATCGCTTTGGTTTCGGCGCTGCTGGCGCCGGGCGCATCATACGCAGTCGATCAGGCGATCATCGACGCCGCGAAACGCGAAGGAAGCGTGACGGTCTATACGACTCTCGTCATCAACCAGCTCGTGCGCCCGATGGGCGACGCCTTTCAGGCGAAGTACGGCGTGAAGGTGAATCCGGTCCGCGCCGATCCGGGCGAGATCATTCGTCGCGTCATCGATGAGGCGAAAGCCGGCCGTCCGCAGGGCGACATCTTCGACGGCACCACGCCCGCCGCGACGCTGAAGCGCGAAAATCTCGTGATGAAATACCTGCCGGAGAGCGCGTCCAATCTGCCGAAGGAATTCGTCGACCCCGAAGGTTACTGGGCGGCCATGTATGTGCTCGTCTCGACTCCTTCGGTGAACACCGAGCTCGTCAAGTCCGGACAGGAGCCGCGTTCGTGGGAAGACCTTCTGGCACCGCGCTGGAAAGGCAAGATGGTGTGGAGCTCCGGCTCCGGCAGCACCGGCGGCGGTGGTTTCGTGGCGCTCGTCATGCGCGAACTCGGCGAACAGAAGGGCCGCGATTTTCTCAAGCGCCTGTCGCAGCAGAACATCGCCAGCGTGCCGGCCGCGACCCGGCAGGTGCTCGATCAGGTGATGGCGGGCGAATATGAAATCGCCCTCGTCAGTTCCGTGCATCAGGTGCTGGCGAGCGCCAATCAGGGCGCGCCGGTGAAATGGCTGCCGATCAACCCGGCCGCGCTCAGTCTGGTGACGACGTCGGTGGCGCGCCACGCGCCGCATCCGAACGCCGCGAAGCTCTACATGGACTTCCTGCTTTCGGACGAAGGGCAGAATATCTTCCGCGAGAATTTCTACATTCCCGCCAGCCGCAACGTGAAGGCGCGCGATCCGCGCGCCCTGCCAGACGGCAAGGACTTCCGCGGCCAGTTTTTCTCGCCCGAGGAAATCGACACGCACATTCCCGACTGGCAGCGCGCCTTCAGCGAATATTTTCGCTGACGCGACTGCCGCCGCCGCCCGCACATGGAGTCATCGAACTTGAGCAACGCACACGACATCGCCGACTGGTCGCCATGCAACGCCGATCTTCCGCCGCTCAGCGGCCTGAAGGTCGCGCGGCTCGGCGCATCGCGCGCCGGCAATTATCTGGCGCGCATTCTGTCGGATCAGGGCGCGACGATCGTGCAGGCCAAGACGGCCTCGGACGCGGCGGGCGCACGCGTCGTACTGAACGATCTGGGGCGTGGTGCGGCTGCTCCGGCCGGTCTCGACTATGACGCGCTGGCGAAATTCAATCCGCGCCTCGTCTATTGCTCGCTTGTCAGCTTTCCGGCCAACGGCCCGAAGGGCTGCGTCGAACTCGAGGACGAGCCCGTTATGGCCGCGCTCGGGTTCAATCGCTATGCGTCGGACGCGCCCAAGCGCGAGCCGCTACCGGTGCCGAGCTTCTTCGGCGCGGTGTTTGGGGCGATCTACATCACCTGCGCGCTGCGTCCGCACATCAACCAGATGGGGCCGCAACATATCGAGGTTCCGCTGTATGCGGCGGCGCTCAATGTACTGGGCCGCGCAACCGTAATTGTCGACGATCCGAAATATGGCGACGTGCCGCCCGGCACGCCGCATGTGCATATCGCCGACATCTATCGCTGCGCCGATGGCCGGTATTTGCAACCGCACGCCACCTATCCGCATTTCGCGAAAATCATCTGCGAGGTCGGCGGCCATCCCGAATGGGGCGATGCGGCCGCCGCCGGCCTGCGCCGCGTCAAGGACAAGGAAACCGAGGCGATGTGGCGCAAGCGCTTCGTCGACATGTGGGCGCAGAAGCCGGCGCTCGACTGGGAGAACGAACTGGAGGCTCGCAAGGGCTCCGGCACGATCGCCCGCACCCATGCCGAGTGGATGGCGGAGCCCCACGCGCGCGCGGCGAAAATCTTCGTGCAGGACGCCGCAAATGGCAGCTGGCGGCTCGGTCCCGGATCGATGCTGAAAGCCAATCCGCATGACGGCGCGAAGTCGAAAGCTGCGCCTGCGCCCGATCTGTCGCAGACCGGACCGCACGGCAAGCCGCTGCCGCTCGCCGGCACGCGCATCGCGGATTTCTGCATCATCATTGCGGGCCCCACCGTGGGCCGCGTGCTAGCCGATCTCGGCGCCGACGTGATCAAGATCGAAGCGCCCAATCGCGAGCTGAGCCCCTATCTCTGGTTCGACGTCAACCGCGGCAAGCGCAGCATCGTGCTCGATCTGAAGAAGCCCGGCGCGGCCGATGTGGCGCGGCGCATCATCGCGCGCGCCGATGTGGTGTCGGAGAATTTCCGCTCCGGCAAATTCGCCGCCTTCGGGTTCGGCTACGAGGCGCTAGTGAAGGAACGCCCCGAACTGATCTGCGCCTCCACCAACGCGCTCGACTACGACGGCCCATGGGAGACGCGCCCGGGCTGGGAGCACAATGCGCAGGCCGGCAGCGGCCAGCAGATGGCGCGCGCCGAAAACGGCGTCGCCCAGCAGGTGCCGTTTCCGGTCAACGATTATGCAACGGGCCTGTTCGGCGCGCTGGGCGTCGTATTGGGCATTCTGCGCCGCGATCTCACAGGCGTCGGCAGCCGCGCGCGGGCCAGCCTCGTGCGCAGCGGAACATGGCTGCAGCTGATCTCCTACGAGCCCGATCTCGACGCGCCGAGCAAGCTGCGGCCCGCGCAGGTTCTCACGTGCAGCGACGGCTATGTGTCGGCGTGGCTGTCGACGAACGCGACCGCCGCGCAGGAACAGGCGCTCGCCCAAGCCGCGTCCCACGCTTCGTCGCAGACATGCGAGGCGATCGTGGAATCGCTCACCGGCGCGGGCGTCTCGGCTATGTGGGAGCGCAAGCCGAAAGAGATGATCCGCGAGAAATGGGTCGAGGACGCGGGACTCGCGGTCAGCTGGACGCATCCTGTCTATGGCCACATGCGGCAGGCGACGCCGCGCGCGGAGACGACGCGTTTCGAGGCGACTCCCGGCAAGCCCGCGCCCGCGCCCGCGTCTCAAACACGCGACATCCTGCGCGAGATCGGCCTCGAAGCCGACGCCGACAAACTCATCGCCAGCGGCGCGGTCCATGACAAGCTTTCGCTCTTCGCCTGAGCGCAATTGACAGCCTGCCTCGCCGCGCCATGATGCGGCGGCAACATAAGCGACGACGGGAGGACACAATGACGATCCGCAAGAGCGTTCTGGCGTTTGCCGCCATCTCGACCTTGAGTTTCTCCGCGCCGGCGCGCGCCGCTGACGATGCGCTGATCGCCGCCGCCAAGAAGGAAGGCGCCGTGACGATCTATACGTCGCTCGTCATCAATCAGGTGGCGCAGCCGCTCGCCGACGCCTTCGGCAAGAAATACGGCATCAAGGCGACGCCCGTACGCGCCGACACCAACGAACTGATCCGTCGCATCGTCGACGAATCCCGCGCCGGCCGTCCGCAATGCGACGTGTTCGACGGCACCACGACCGTCCCGGCCTTGAAGCGCGAAAATCTCGTGCTGCAATGGCTGCCCGAGACCGCGAAGAACCTGCCCAAGGAATTCAAGGACGAGAACAATTACTGGGCGGCGCTCTATGTGCTGGCCTCCCTGCCCGGCGTGAACAACGATCTTGTGCCGATGGGACAGGAGCCCAGGAGCTGGGACGATCTGCTCGATCCGAAATGGAAGGGCAAGATGGTGTGGAGCTCCGGCACCAACACGGGCGGCATCGGCTTCGTCGGCCTCGCGCTGCGCGAATGGGGCGAGGAGAAGGGCATGGGGTTCCTGCGCAAGCTCGCCGAGCAGCGCATCGCCAGCGTGCCGACCTCGACGCGTCAGGTGCTCGATCAGGTGATGGCGGGCGAATATGCCATCGGGCCGATGAGTTCGGTGCATCACATCATGTATTCGGCCGATCAGGGCGCGCCCGTGCGCTGGCGTCCGGTCGAGCCGGCGGTGGTGAGCCTCATCACCGCGTCGGTGGCCGCCAATGCGCCGCATCCGAACGCCGCGAAGCTCTATTTCGACTTCCTGTTGTCGGATGAAGGTCAGGCGATCTTCCGCGACAATTATTATCTGACGTCGAACCTGAACGTGCCGCCCAAGAACCCGAAGGCGCTGCCGCAGCCCGGCAATTATCGCGGCCAGTTCTTCACCCCCGAACAGGTGGACGCGGAGACGCCGAAGTGGGTGAAGATTTATCAGGAGCTGTTTCGGTAGGGCATCTACGTCATGACGTCATTCCGGGGCGACGAAGCCGAAACCGGAAACCAGACTTGGGATGATGCGCAGGCAGATGGATCGCTTCGTTACGCTCAAGATGGCGTTTTTTGCTTTCGGATCGTCTTTGCGAGCCGCGCAGCGACGAAGCAATCCAGTGCGCACGTAGAGGCGTCACGCCGCCTTCACGAAACTCTCCAGCACCATTTTGCGACCGGCCTTGTCGAAGTCGACCGTGAGCTTGTTGCCATCCACCGCCGCCACGGTGCCGTTGCCGAATTTCTGGTGAAACACCCGCGCGCCCTTGGCGAGGCCTGATTCCGTCGATGACTTGGCGATCAGCTCGCCCTCGATCTGCATCGGCCCGCGCTTCGCGCCGCTCCACGCCGATGCGCCACTGCCGCCCCACGTCTGCTTGCGTTCGCCGAAGCCGCCGGGGGTGTCGCGCCGCGCCTGCGCACGTTTCCAGCCCGGCGTATCGTAGCTCGATCCATACGTGTCCATCGTGGCGAAGCGCGACGCCGCGTAGCCGCCGTAGTTCGAGCCGCCGGTCGGCTCGACGACATCTACATGCTCGGGCGGCAATTCGTCGAGAAACCGCGACGGGATCGTGGTCTGCCACAGGCCGTGAATACGCCGGTTGGTGGCGAAATAGATTTTCGCGCAGCGCTTGGCTCGCGTCACGCCCACATAGGCGAGCCGTCGTTCTTCCTCGAGCCCGGCGCGGCCGCTTTCGTCGAGCGAGCGCTGATGCGGGAACAGACCTTCTTCCCAGCCGGGCAGAAACACCGTTTCGAATTCGAGGCCCTTGGCGGCGTGCAGCGTCATGATGCTGACGCGTTCGCCCGCCTCCTTGTCGCCGACGTCCATCACCAGCGAGATATGTTCGAGGAAACTCGCGAGGTCAGGAAATTCTTCCATCGACCGCACGAGTTCCTTCAGGTTTTCGAGCCGCCCCGCCGCATCCGCAGACCGATCCTTCTGCCACATGTCGGTGTAGCCGGATTCCTCCAGAATGGTTTCGGCGAGTTCGTTGTGCGGCTTGTGATCGAGTTCGGAACTCCAGCGCGCGAAATCCGCCAGCAGAGCCCGGATCGTCTGGCGCGGCTTCGGCTTCAGCTCTTCGGTTTCGATCAGCGCGCGCGCAGCCTGCATCAGCGGAATGCGCTCCGCCCGCGCATGATCGTGCAGGATCTGGATGGTCGCATCGCCCAGCCCGCGCTTCGGCGTGTTGACGATGCGCTCGAACGCCAGATCGTCCTGCGGCTGCGCCACGCAGCGCAGGTAAGCGAGCGCATCGCGGATTTCGGCGCGCTCGTAGAAACGCGGACCGCCGATCACCCGGTACGGCAGGCCCAGCGTGATGAAGCGCTCTTCGAACTCGCGCATCTGGAACGACGCGCGCACGAGGATCGCCACTTCGTCGAGCGATTCCTTGCGGCGCTGGATCTGTTCGATCTCCTCGCCGACCGTGCGGGCCTCTTCTTCCGAATCCCACACGCCTGAGACGGTGGGCTTCTCGCCGTCCTCGCCATCGGTGAACAGCGTCTTGCCGAGGCGGCCCTCGTTGTGGGCGATCAGTTTCGCGGCGGTCGCCAGAATGTGGCCGGTCGAGCGATAATTGCGTTCCAGCCGCACCACGGTCGCGCCCGGAAAGTCCTTCTCGAACCGCAGGATGTTGTCGACTTCCGCGCCGCGCCAGCCGTAGATCGACTGGTCGTCGTCGCCAACGCAGCAGATGTTCTGCGGGCGCTTCTCGGAACCGCTCTGCGCCAGCAGCCGCAGCCACAGATACTGGACAACGTTGGTGTCCTGATATTCGTCGACCAGAATGTAGCGGAAGCGCCGCTGATATTCGGCCAGCACGTCGGGATTTTCGCGCAGCAGCCGCAGGCCTTCGAGCAGCAGGTCGCCGAAGTCGGCGGCGTTCAGAATTTTCAGCCGCTCCTGATAATGCGCGTAGAGCTTGCCGCCCTTGCCGTTGGCGAAAGCGCCCGCCTCCCCGACCGGAACGCGCGACGGATCGAGGCCGCGATTCTTCCAGCCGTCGATCAGGATCGCCAGCGCGCGGGCCGGCCAGCGCTTGTCGTCGATGTTCTCGGCCTGCAGCACCTGCTTGAGCAGGCGAATCTGGTCGTCGGTGTCGAGAATCGTGAAGCCCGACTTGAGACCGACAAGTTCGGCGTGACGTCGCAGTATCTTGGTGCCGATGGCGTGGAACGTGCCGAGCCACGGCATCCCTT
>CANJEY010000181.1 GCA_947472615.1 Beijerinckiaceae bacterium | reverse complement strand
GGCGCGAAGAAGGAGGGCAAGCTCGCCATCATCCAGACGCTGCCGCTCAATTACGACCAACGGCTGACGCCAGCCTTCGAGAAGAAATATCCGTTCATCAAACTCGACTCGAGCCGCATGGGCTCGCAAGACGGTCCCGAGCGCATCATCGCCGAGGAAGTCGCGGGCCGGCATCTGACCGACCTCATCGTCAACGCGGTGCCGGATTCGACCGTGCTGCTCGAACAGAATCTCGCGGCGCGTCTGCGCACGCCCGCGATGGCCAAATTGCGTCCCGGATACGAGGGTTTCGTGGATCCGCAGAGCCGTTGGGTTCCGGTCTACTGGAGCGAATACGGCATGTCGTACAATTCGAATCTGCTGACGGCCGCGCAGGCGCCAAAAGACTGGTTCGATCTGTGCAAGCCGGAGTTCAGCGGCAATTTCTCGTTCGAGCCAGCGCCCATCAAGCATCTCGTCGGCATGCACGAACTGCTCGGCGACAAGGGCATTCAGGACTGGCTCGCCTGCGTCGGCAAGAACAAGCCCATCGTCATGCGCGGCAACACGGCGCGCGTGAACCTGATGCTGGCGGGGGAGCATCTGGTGCAGGGCGCGAACTATTTCTATGAGGGCGTGCGGCTGAAGCGAGACAACCCGGCCGTGCCGTTCCAGCCGGTCTACGGCGCACCCATCATGGGCTTCGCGGGCGCTGTGATCGTCAACCGCAACGGACCCAATCCGCACGCCGCCGCGCTCTATGCCGACTTCATGCTCGACAAGGAGGCGCAGGAACTGTTGCACATCGAGATGCGTGGTCCGTTGACGATGGAGCATCCCTACATGCCGAAGGACATCCGCATCGTGGCGTTCAATTCACAAACGATCGATCTGGTGAACCGGCTCGTCGGCTATTGGGAAAAGTTCATCGGCAAGTGAAGCCGCGCGACTCATCGACTGATCTCGTTCAATATGAGCAATCGACCTTCTTGCGCGAGCGCTCGACGTCCTTGTCGAAGCGCTCGCGATTGTAATTCTTCTCGGCCGATTGCATGTGCGGCCAGAGATCTTCCGGGTCTGCGCCAAGGCTGACGAAGGTTGCAATCGTCTGCCGCCAGTAGCTGCCATAGACCAGCACCGCGCCCGCATCGAGACGCTCGATCAGCGGCTGCGCCATCGCGCCGCCGGATCGGCCCATGCGGCAGAACGCGCCGATGCCGGCCAGATAGGGATGCTGCCAGTCATTGGTATTACGCGACCGCTTTACGTCGGCGCCACGGATGCGGGCGCTGTCGTCGATCAGGTACAGCAGCGTCGGCGCGGCGTCGGCCCCGAAGGCCGCCAGCTGACGCAACGCCGTCCACGCCTGCACGCGCAGCTTTTCCTCGCGCGCCAGCCATTCGAGATCGGCGCGGTGCGTCCGCACGGCGTCCGGCGGCAGCGCGTCGATCAGGGTTGCGGCGCGCTGCGCCTGTTCGGAGCCATTTTTGGCGCTCATGTCGACTGCCCGCAGACGCCGGAAGGCCGCGCCGGCGATCGAGGCGAAATAGGCCGGCGGGCGATCCCTGGCGTTGCGCACTGCCGCCCAGACGCCCTGCGCGAGGGGCGCGCGTTCATCGTTCAGCAGGCGCAGCGCCAGCGCATCTTCGGACGGGTCGAATGAATTGGATTTGCCCAGACCGGCGAAATAATCGTCGATCAGCTTTTGCTGCGCGGCGTTGAGCGGCCCCGGCCGATCCAGCGCGGCCACGATGAGGCCACGCGTCTCTACCACCGCGTCGCCCGGGCGCAGCGCCAGATCGAGGCCGAGCGTCTTCGACAGAAACACGCTCCATTCCCGATCCTCGTAACGATTGCTCGCCGAATTGCGATAGTCGGCGATGCGGAAGAAGCCGGGCCTGACGTCCATGCCGCTCATGTTCAGGGACGCAAACAAAATCGGAGTCAGCTTTTCCGCCATCACGGCCGTGCGGCGCAGAACCTCCACGACCCCCTGCGGGCCGCGCACATGCAACGCGAGGCGATCGGCGCGGATCGTATCGGCCCCGAGCGTGAAGCCCGCCCTCATGGGCGTCTCTCCACGCTGCAAGGAGCCGCGCGTCACGATGGCGTCAGCGTCGCCGAGAGTCGTCTTCTCCCCGACGAGGCAATTTCCGGCCGCGATTACGAGGTGCAGCAGTTCGGTCGCAGTTTTGTCGCGATAGGCCCTCTGCTCGCCCTCGATGTGGACAGCACCCGATCCGGCGGTCAACGACGGCGCTGGACAATCCGCCCGGCGTTCAAGTCGAAACGACATGGCGGGCGCGGATGGATCGAGCGGCGCGTCGATCGTCTTGACCGTCGCGTAGACGACGCGCTGCGCCTGATCGTTCAAGAGCATGCGCTGGCAGAGATCGTCACATTGCGGCTCGTTGCCGGAACCGAAGCGGCTCTCGCTGCGCATCGCGAAGGTTTTCACCCGCAACGGCTCGTTGAAGCGCTCCACATCGCAGGCGACCAGTTCGTCCATGCGGCGATCCATCGCGACATTGTACGGATAGGGAATTCCGGCCAGCAGCGCGAGCGCGCCAGCCGCAGCGGCAATCGGCGACAGGGCATGGCCGCTGATCGGCTTGTGGATGAGTTTCGCCAGCAGCAGGAACAGAAAGATCCCCGGCGCCGCCATCAGACCGAACGCGATCGGGATGCCGATGATCGAGATCATCGCCACGATGACGATCCAGGGGACCAGATACGTCACCAGCGTAACGAGTCCGAGAACGATGAGAACGAGATTGAACATGGCCGCCCGGTAGCGCCGCGCCCCGCGGCAGGCGCATTGAAGCAGCCAAAGGCCAACATTCCGTTGCGACAGAGCCGCGAATGCGCGGCTCATGCGTAACCCGGACCGCCCTACCCCAGACGCAGTTCGAACGCGCCTTGCTGATGCAATGGCCATCGCAGGCCGCCGATGAACACCGCGTCGCCGCGCAGATTGTAGCGGGCCGACCACGGCTGACGCGCCAGCCAGTGGCCGGCCGCGCGCGAGATGCGCCTGACTTTTTCAGGCGTGATGCTGGTTCTGGCCGCGTCGAGCGTCGGCCGCGCCTTCACTTCGACGAAGGCGATCGTGTCGCGCCGGCGGGCGATGAGGTCGATCTCGCCGCCCGGCGCTGTGTAGCGTCTCGCCAGAATTCGGTAACCCTTCAGACTAAGCAGCGCGACCGCCGCCCATTCGGCGTGGTGGCCGAGCCCATAGGCGCGCTTGCGCCGGCGCGTCTGGTCGGGGCGCGTACTCATGGGGCCGCGGCGCGGCCTTCGGCGGCGAGTTCGACAGCGCGTGCGTATATCTTGCGGCGAGGCTGGCCGGTGTCGGCCGAGACGACCGAGGCGGCGTCTTTCACCGAGAGCGTCAGCAGCGCCGTCCGCAGCCGGGAGTCGACGTCCTCGGCGCTCGCCTCGGCCGCGCCCTCGGGGGGGGGGCCGACAAGCAGCACGATTTCGCCCTTGGGCGGGTCCTCGGATTCGAGCATCGCCGCGAGTTCCGGCAACGGCCCGCGCCGCACGGTCTCGAAATGTTTGGTGAGTTCGCGCGCCAGCGCGGCCGGGCGGTCGCCCAGCACGGCAGCGAGATCGGCCAGCGTCTCGGCGACTCGGCGGGCGGATTCGAAGAACACCAGCGTGCCGGGAATCGGAGCGAGTTCGGCGATGCGCTGGCGGCGCGCGGCGCTGCGGGGCGGCAGGAACCCTTCGAAAAAGAAGCGGTCGGTCGGCAGGCCCGCCACCACCAGCGCCGCCAGAACCGCCGACGGTCCCGGCACCGGGAACACCGCGATCCCCTCCGCCAGCACATCGGAGACCAGCTTGAACCCCGGATCGGACACGAGCGGCGTACCGGCGTCGGACACCAGCGCCAGCGACGCGCCCTCCTTCAGCCGGGCGACCAGATGCGGGCGCATCACGGCGGCGTTGTGCTCATGATAGGCCACCATGGGCGTCGAAATGCCATAGTGGGCCAGCAGGATGCGGGTGACGCGGGTGTCCTCGGCGATCACCGCGTCCGCCGCCGCCAGAGTGCCCAGCGCCCGGAAAGATATGTCGCGCAGATTGCCGATGGGGGTCGCCACCACATGCAGGCCCGGACGGATCGTCTCGGCCTCTGCGCGCAGCCCGAAGGCGGTGAAGCCGGACGGGCCGGCGGGGGAAGTGTCGTCCTGTCGGGTCATGGGGTGCGTTCCGTGTCGAGCCTTTGCAGTCTGGACCAAATCATGCGTTCTGTAAACCGTCCAATCGTTCGTTTTACAGAACGAATTGACTTCCGGCCGCCC
Organism: Beijerinckiaceae bacterium; assembly: GCA_947472615.1. GTDB lineage: Bacteria > Pseudomonadota > Alphaproteobacteria > Rhizobiales > Beijerinckiaceae > Terripilifer. The sequence goes on along the minus strand of CANJEY010000181.1, from coordinate 4,307 downwards.
GATCCGCAAATGCTGCCGCGGGGGCCGGCTTTTTTACGATTGATTACCGACGTTGCGGTAATTTCGCGGAAACCATGTCTTGTTGCGTGGCGGAGTGCGGGTCTGGAGGATGCGGGTGAGTATCAAGTCTGACAGCGGACGCATGTCCGCCGCGGCTCTCAGGGCCGTTCGCGCGCTTCCCGCGGTCGCGCTGGCCGGCCTGCTGGCCGCCTGCAGCCAGACCGCAGGCCTCGGCCCCTCGATTCCGGGCGCAAACCTCTCCGCCCCGACGACGCCGGTGGAATCCGCCCCGCTCGATTCCCAGAACACGTTCGGCACGGGCCCCGTCCGCATCGGGCTGATCCTGCCGCTGACGCAGGGCTCGGGTCCGAGCGTCGTGGGCGCGTCGCTGCGCAACGCCGCCGAGCTGGCGATCAGCGAATCCGGCGGCGCCGACGTCACCGTCATCGTCAAGGACGACCAGTCGACGCCCGAGGGAGCGCGCAACGCCGTGCAGGCAGCGCTCGGCGAAGGCGCGGACCTGATCATCGGCCCGCTCTACGCCAACAACGTGCGCGAGGCCGGACGTCTGGGACGCGGGGCCAACAAGTCCGTCATCGCTTTCTCGACCGACACCAGCGTCGCCTCGCGCGGCGTCTACCTTTTGTCCTTCCTCGTCGAGAGCTACGTCAACCGCATCGTCGATTTCGCCGCCTCGAAGGGCAAGAAGTCGTTCGCCGCCCTCGTGCCGGAGAACGATTACGGCAACGTGGCGCTGGCCGAATTCCAGGAAGCGGCGGCGCGTCGCGGCGTCCGGGTTCAGGCGATCGAGCGCTATGCGCCCGGTCAGGCCGCCGCCGCCATCCAGCGCATCGCGGCCGTCTCCGGCCAGATCGACGCGCTGTTCATTCCGGAACAGGCAGACGCCATGACGGCGATCTCGGCGCAACTCGTGTCGAATGGGCTCGACTCCAAGAAGGTGCAGATTCTCGGCACCGGCCTGTGGAACGACGCCCGCGTGCTGCGCCTTCCGGCCCTGCAGGGCGCGTGGTTCTCGGCGCCGGAGAACGGCGGCTTCAACGCCTTCGCCCAGCGCTATCGCGCCAAGTTCGGCTCCGACCCGACCCGCATCGCGACGCTGGCCTACGACGCCGTGTCGCTGTCGGCGGCGCTGGCCCGCACGCAGGGTTCGCAACGCTTCTCCGACGGCGTGCTGACGAATTCGTCGGGCTTCAACGGCGCGGACGGCGTGTTCCGCTTCCGGGCCGACGGCCAGAACGAGCGCGGATTGTCGGTGCTGCAGATCGGCAATAGCACCACCACGGTCGTCAGCCCCGCGCCGCGCAGTTTCGCCGGCGCGAGCTGAGGTCACGCGGCCAGATCGGCCACCACGGCGTCGAGCACCGGGAAGCCTTCGGGCGTCACCCGCAGCCGCCCCTCTGGGGTGCGCTCGACCATGCCATCCTGAATCAGCGACCGGATACGGTCCTCGTCGAGCGTGCGGCCGCTGATCGTCTCGAACCGCGCCGGGTCGATGCCTTCCGACAGGCGCAAGCCCATCAGCAGGAATTCGTCGCCCTGTTCGGATGGCGACAGTGCGCTGTTCTCGATCATGCCATGCCCCTCGGTCTCGACGACCGTGAGCCACATTTCCGGATGCCGCTCCGTCGCCTGCGCCATGCGGCCTTCGGGCGTCGTCAGGCGGCCGTGCGCGCCGGGGCCGACGCCGGCGTAATCGCCATAGCGCCAGTAGATCAGGTTGTGGCGGCTCTCGGCGCCGGGCTTGGCATGGTTCGACACTTCGTAGGCGGGCATGCCGGCCTTCTGGGTCGTCTCCTGCGTCACGTCCCACAGGGCGCGGGCGAGGTCCGGATCGGGCATCGAGAGCTTGCCGGCTTCGAACATCTTCTCGAACACAGTGTCCGGCTCAATGGTGAGCTGGTAGAGCGAAATATGCTCGCCGGCGCGGCTCAGCCCCTGTTCGAGTTCGGCCTTCCAGTCGGCGGCTGACTGGCCGGGGCGCGCATAGATCAGGTCGAACGTGAAGCGGTCGAATGTCGAGGACGCGACATCGAGCGCCCGCATGGCTTCCGCGACGCTGTGAAGCCGGCCGAGCATCTTCAGGTCGGCGTCGTGGAGCGACTGCACGCCCAGCGAGACGCGGTTGACGCCAGCGGCCCGATAGCCGCGAAAGCGCTCGGCCTCGACGGAGGTGGGATTGGCTTCGAGTGTGATCTCGGCACCCGGCTCGATGCTCCAGTGCGACCCGATGGCGTCGAGCAGGCCCGCCACGGTCGCGGGCTGCATCAGCGATGGGGTGCCGCCGCCGAAGAAGATCGACGACACCGCGCGGCCCGGCGTCAGCGCGGCCCGATGGGCAAGCTCCGTCCTGAAGGCCGCCAGAAAGCGCGCCTCGTCGACCGGCGCCTGCCGGACGTGGCTGTTGAAATCGCAATACGGGCACTTCGACAGGCAAAAGGGCCAATGAACATAAATGCCGAAGCCCGGATCATCCGCTCGAATCATGCTGGCCATGCCGATTTATCGCACGCCGGAGGACTTACGGCCATGCGGGGAAGTTTCCTCAAATCACGTAGATCCGGTCCGACAATTCCCCGCCGCCGTCAGGCTTCGGCGGGAAATTCGCCGCCAGCAGATCGCCGCAGCGCTCGACCGCCGCCACGAAACCGTCGGCTGGACGATTGTCGCGCAGATGCGACAGCATGGCGTCGACCGCGTCCTGCCAGTCGCGCTGCTTCACTTTCGCCGCGACGCCATCGTCGGCGACGATCCGCACGTAATGCTCGGCGAGCGAGACGAAGATCAGCACGCCGGTGCGGTCTTTCTTCCGCGACAGACCGCGGATCATGAACTGCTCCATGGCGGCGCGATGCGCCTGCGCGCGACGCAGCGCCGGCGGCGCGAGCCGGACGCGGATCGTAGGCCACGACAGCACCGCCAGCAGCAGCGCGAAGCACACAACCTGCAGCAGCAGGATGCGCTGCACGCTCAATTGGGTGAAACCGACAAGAATCCACGGCAGCAGCATCGCAGCGACCGACGACCACAGGATTGGCAGCGCCGCGTATTCGGACGACGAATGCGCCAGCACGCAGACGATTTCGGCGGAGGTCTTTTGCTCCGTCGCCCGGATGCATCGGGCGATCTTCTGCTCTTCGTCCGCAGAGAGACCCATCACCAACTCCCCGATGCGCCGCCGCCGCCGGACGATCCGCCGCCACCCGAGAATCCGCCCGACGACGAGCCGCTCGACCAGCCGCCGGAGGACGACCCGCTGGACCATCCGCCCGAGCTGCTTCTGCCGCTGCTGGCGAGAATCTGCACGACGATCTGGAAGAACAGCATGCGAAACGTCGGGCTGACGATCAGCATGACAATCAGCAGCAGGATCAGGCCGACCCCGATCGGCGAGAAATCGTCCGCCGCCGTCTGGCCGCTGTCGAGGCGCAGATCGGGCCGCTTCTCCCATTCGGACGCGTCGGTCGTCAGCACCGTGATGATGTCGTCGACGCCGCGCTCGACGCCGCCGCCGAAATCGTTCGCCTTGAATTTCGGCGCGATGGCGTTGGTGATGATGACCTTTGACAGCGCGTCGGTGAGCGTGCCTTCCAGCCCGTAGCCGACCTCGATTCGCACTCGCCGGTCGTTGGGAGCGACGAGCAGCAGCACGCCGTTGTTCTTCTGCTTCTCGCCCAGCGCCCATGTGCGGAACAGTTTGTTGGCATAGGTTTCGATGTCGCCGCCTTCGAGCGATTTGATCGTGGCGACGACGAGCTGGATGCCGGACTTCGTCTCAAGATCGGCGAGCTTGGGTTCGATCGCAGCGCGCTTGTCGGCCGGAATGACGTCGGCCTGATCAACGATGCGGCCGCTCAGCGCCGGAAAGGTCTGGGCGAAAGCCGGCGCGAGCCACAGCAGCGCGAACGCGACGAAGACCTCGACGGTCATTCGCCGCGCGCGTGCGAACGATCGGACGGCGGCTGTCACGCGCGCGTCAGAACTTCACCTGCGGCGGCGACTGTGCGCCTTCATTGGCGGTGAAAGCCGCCATTTCCTTGTTGCCGCGGAAGAACGTCATCGCCCACAGCAGGCCCGGGAAGGTCTTCAGCTCGACGTTGTAATTGCGCACAGACTCGATGTAGTCGCGCCGCGATACCGCGATGCGGTTCTCGGTGCCTTCGAGCTGCGATTGCAGAGCGAGGAAGTTCTGGTTCGACTTCAGGTCTGGATAGTTTTCGCTGACCGCCAGCAGGCGTCCGAGCGCGCCGGACAGCTGGTTCTGCGCATCCTGAAACTGCTTCAGCTTG
>CANJEY010000180.1 GCA_947472615.1 Beijerinckiaceae bacterium | reverse complement strand
GCAAAGCCGCGCCTCGCCCGCGTCGAGCGCGCGGTCGAATATGCGCGCTACAGCCTGCCGATCGTCGGCGCCAATGTTCTGTATCTGGCGATCGCGCTGGTGAACCGCGCGCTGGTGACGCGCGATTTCGGTTTCGCCGAAACGGGCCAGTTCTCGCTCGCATTCGACATCGGCACGCGGCTCATCGCGGCGGTCGGCTCCGGCCTCGACGTGCTGCTGTTTCAGCTCGCCGTGCGGGCGGCCGAAATGCATGGCGCGGAGCGTGGTCGCGAACAGGTCGCGGCCAACATGTCGATTGTGTTCGCCATTCTGCTGCCGGCCGGCGTGGGACTTTGGCTGACGTTGCCGAGCCTCGAACAACTCGTGGTGCCGCAGGAGTTTCGCGGCCCGTTCGGACATTATCTCGAACTGCTGCTGATCGGCATGTTCTGCTTCGGGTTGATGAATTATGCGATCAACCCGATCTTCCAGATCCGCAAGACGACACGGCCGCTGATCGCCTGCGCGCTGATCGGCTGCATCACTGACGCGGCGCTGATCATGCTGCTGCCGGTCACGCCCGACGCCACGCATTATGCGCTGGCGCAGGCCGGCGCTTTCACCGCCGCCATGATCGCCCTGCTGGGCTTCGCGGCCGCCACGAAGCCGAAATGGCCGAGCGCGCGCGACATCCTGCTGTCCGTCGCCGGAACAGCCGTCATGGCAGCCGTCGTCTACCAGATGCGCGGCTGGCCGCCGGGCGTCCTGACCGTCGCCGTGCAGGCGGCGGCAGGCGGCGCGATCTACCTCGTCTTCGTGCTGGGCTTCGACATCGCGCGCCTGCGCACGCATGCGCTCGAATTGCTGCGCGCGCGCGGCAAATCCGCTTAGGCGTCGCCTTTCCGAACGCCTCGCCCTCCCCTATAACGTCGCGACAGCGCCGTTGAACCGATGCGCCGCGCCCTGGAGGGAACCATGAAAGCTACTCTCGCCGCTCTTGCGACCGCCGCCGCCATTGGCCTCAGCCCCGCGGCCCACGCCGAAGACGTCGTGAAACTCGGCATGGCGCGCTCGATTTCCTCCGGCGCGACGCTGATCGCCATGGCGCGCGGCTATTTCAAGGACGTCGGCATCAAGCTCGAGGCGGAAGACCTCGATTCCTCCGCCGACGCCATCGCGCTGCTGGCGCAGAACCAGTTCCAGATCGTCGAGGGCGGCGTTTCAGCCGGCTATTTCAACGCCTTCACCAAGGATCTGCCGATCGTGATGACCAGCTCGCGCGCGTCGTCGCCGATCGGCCATCTGCTGATGATCCGTCCCGACCTGAAGGATGTGATCAAGACCCCGGCCGACCTGAAGGGCAAGATCATCGCCTCCAACGGACCGGGCTCGGTTTCGACCTACGAACTCGGCAAGATGCTGGAGCCCTACGGGCTCAAGATTTCCGACGTGGAAATCAAGATCTTCCCGTTCCCGCAATATGGGGTGGCGTTCGCCAACAAGGCGATCGACGCCGGCCTCGTGATCCCGACGTGGACGAGCGAGTTCCCCCAGAAGGGGCTGGCGGTGACGCTGGTCGAGGCCGACAAGGTGATCCAGCCCTCGCCGGTCACCATCGCGGTGACGTCGATGAACACCGACTGGGCCAAGAAAAACCCGCAGGTGGCGAAGAACTTCTTCCTCGCCTACCAGCGCGGCGTGCGCGACTATTGTCAGGCCTATCACAACGGCTCGACCCGCAAGGAGATCATCGCCGAGCTGGTGAAATACGGCCTCAACCGCGATCCGGCCTTCTTCGAAACCGCCTTCTGGAACACCCGCTCAGCCGACGGCCTGATCAGCGTCGCCAGCGTGATGGACATGCAGCAATGGTACGTGGCCAACAAGTTCACGGGTCAGGTCTTCCCGGCCGAACGCGTGATCGACCACAGCTACGTGAACTACGCCAACGAGAAGCTCGGCCCGTTCGTGCTGGAGAACAAGGATTCGAAGAAGGAAGGTTGCAGGTAGGGTAGGCTATCGAAGCATCGATTGCGGAGACGAGAGATTGGCAATCGTCACATCATTTAATAAGCAGGATGGACGCGGGCGCCTGCAGCCTACCAAAGTGGCTGCCCGCGTTCGGGTGTTCGGTGAGGGCCCAGATGGTCCGATTTTTCAAATTGACACCTTTGGGTCGGAAGAACGCAAGAATCCGGGCAAACAAAGCCAGACTTTGCAATTGGATCGATCATCAGCAGCCCAATTGCATCGATTGCTAGCCGAAACTTACGGATTCAAATAATTCACCTCTGCCGCTGCGCCGGCATTTCCTTTTCCACATCGGCCGCGGTGCGGTTCTGACGCGCGACTTCGGCGCGGACGCGATCCATCGTGTCATTGGCGTCGTCGACAATCTTGTCGACATTGTAGGCGACGAGCTTGCCAGCGCGCTTCAGTGGCCGGCCATCGACGAATACCGTATCGACGTTCGATGGCTGCGCCGACTGCACGATCATGTGAACCGGATCGGTGAACGGAGCCATGTTCAGATCTCGCGTCCGCACCAGCATGAAATCGGCGCGCTTGCCGGGCTTGAGCGATCCGACCGAGTCGCCGATGCCGAGCGCTCGCGCGCCGTCGATCGTCGCCATTTCGAGGACGCGCCGCGCCGGCAGAGCAAATTCGCTTGGCTTGGCGCCATCGCCGACGTTCTGCATCGCCTTCATGATCGCGAACATGTCGCAATTGCCACAAAGCAACGCGGTGTCGACCGATAGCGAGACATTGCAACCGGCCGCCAGCATTTGCAGAATGGGCGGATAACCGAATCCAGTTCGCATTTCGGTGAACGGGCTGAGACTCAGATAGGATTGCGACTTCGCGATGAGGTCGAGATCTTCGCGCGTCGTATTGGTATTGTGGACGATGACGAGATCCGAGCCCAGCAAGCCCGCTTTCGACAGCGCCTGCACGCCATGCCGCAGGTCGAGAACCTTCTGGCTCGTGCCCATGTGACAAGTGACGCGCACGCCAAGTTTGCGCGCCGTGTCCCATTCCTTCTGACAAATATCGATCGTATTGTTTTCGGGACCGCGCGACGCGATGCCGAGGGTCACGCGGCCTTCGAGTTGCGGCAACCATTCTTTCTGAACGCGCGCTACGTCGTCGAGCGGCAGGGTCTGATTCTGACCCGTCTTGCGCGAGTAGCCGTAAGAAAACAGCGCCCGCGCGCCGAAATCCTTATGCGCCTGCAATTCCGCGTCCGCGTATTCCGGACCAAGCAGATTGTGCGACCAGTTGTTGACGGTCGTGAGCCCGCCGTTGACGGCTTCGGCAATGCCGAGACGTACGCCGCGCGCGTTGTCTTCGGCTGTAAACACCGCGCCGAGGACGCGGCTGTAGGGAAAATAACCCGTGCTTTCGTCGTCGCCTGCCATGTTGCGGGCGGCTGTGCCCCACATGTGCCAATGGGTTTCAATGAAACCCGGCAGCGCGATCATGCTTTTTGCATCGATGACCTCGGCCCCCGGCGCAACGAGGTCCGGGCCGATCGCCACGATCGCCCCATTCCGCACATGAATGTCGCCACGCGGAATATCGCCCAGCGTGGAATCCATCGTGAGAATGAAGGCATTGCGGACAAGATATTCTCCGCGTGTCGGCAACGCCCCGGCTGGCGCGCCTTCCGATGTAGACGCCGGCGGCGTCTGGGCGCTGGCCTTCAGCCCCGTCGCGGCTGCTGCTCCAAACATGGCGCTGGCGGAGATGAATTTGCGGCGGCTGAGCGACAGCGAATTACAGAGCAGGCACATGCAACGTCCTCCCGACTTTCACGCAGGATAGGCGCTTGTCCCGCAATCGGAAAGCGGCTTGATCTGTGATTGGCTATGGGTCAGTCGCCCGTCGCTGCGCACTCCAGAAACGCCTCCAGCGCCGCAATCGTCGTGCGGTCGCGATACAGGCGGTGCTTTTGCCGCCCCATCTTTTCGCTGATGGACTTGCGGTGCGGGGCGTCGTTGGCAAGATCGGCTGCAAGCGCGATATAACTTTCGACGTCCGGCGCAATAGTTTCCTCGACGCCCATCATGCGCAGGATCGCCGCGCAATGACGGCCGCGCATCAGCGGGCCGGGCGTCGTCACGATGGGCAAATCATGCGCCAGACTTTCGAGCGCGGAATTGCAGCCCGACCAGCCGATGCTGTCGAGAAACACATCGGCCGCGCCCATGGCGGCGACGTAGTCCGATGGAGTCAGGCGGTCGATGAACACGCAGTGATCGTCGACCGAGAGGCCCTCGGCCGCAAAGGCGTTCGCGAGCCGCACGCGAAACTGCGCCGTCACCGCCTCGCCGGCGATATGGCGCAGAAACGCGAATTGCGCCTGTGGCGCGCGCTTCGCGATGCGGGCGAAGACGTGATCGTCGCGGGGCAGATATTTGAACAGGGATTGCCCGCACCAGAACACGCACGCGCTGGCGCGCAGGCCCAGCTTCTCACGTCGCAGCGGCGCGCTCGCCCCGACAGGCTCAATCCAGATCGACAGGTTGGGAAGCCTGACGAGCTTTTCCGAATAATGCGCGTGGGCACCCGGCGGCTCCATCAGGTCGCTCGACAGGAAATGGTCGATCGTCGGCATGCCGCTGGTTTCAGGATGTCCCCACGAATTGCATTGCACCGGCGCCAGACGCTGCGCGGCGAGTTGCAGGGTCTCGCCCTCCATCAGAAGACCCGGATAAATCAGCACATGCGGCGCATCTGTGAGAATTTTGCGTCGCCAGTCGGCGACGCCGCCCGCTCCATGCACGAAACGTTCGCACAGCGCGGCCGCGATTTCGGTCTCGGCGTCGCGCTGTGAGCCGGTGTGATAACCGAACAGGCGAAAGCGGCTTCGATCGAGATGTTCGAGCCAGCCGCGGATCGGCATCTTCCAGTTGGAATGGAGGCGAAAGAAACTGCTGACAATCCCGACGCGGATTTTTTCACCCGGCGCGGGACGTTGCGGCATCGGCGCCGTTGGATATGCGCGCGCCATAATGTTGCACGCCAATTCGCCATATGTTCTTTGCAGTGCGACATCGTTCTCGCCCTGATAGGCAAGAAAGAAGGGCTGCTTCGCGGCCAGCGCCGCGACGAGATCGCCTGTCATGCGGCCCTGCTCGACATCGGCGCTCAACCGCGCAAGTTCGCGCGCGTACAGATCGCGCTGATGCGCGACCTCGTCGTCGGACAGATAGAATGACGGCAGACTGGCGATGCAGGCGGCGAACCGCGCTGGCGCATGATCAGGCTTGGCGGCGAGGGCTCTCTCGAAACTCTGCTTCGCCCCGATATGATCGTTCTGCTCGAACTGCGCTTCGCCGCGCCCCTGCCACGCCTGCGCAATCGCCAGAGTTTCGGTCGCCGGATAGAGCGCAAGTGCGCGATCGTAAGCCTTGATCGCATCGTCCTGCCGGAACAGGCCTTTGAGCGCAGCAGCGCGATGGGCATGCGCTGCAGGGAGCGATGCGTTGAGTTTCACCGCCTGATCGGATGCTGCGAGCGCAGCCTCATGCGCGCCGAGCCCCAGCAGCGCGAGACTCTTGTTGCACAGCGCCTCGAGCGAAGCCGGATTCAGTTTCAGCGCCTGATCGCAGGCGAGCGCGGCATCCTTGAAACGCCGCAACTTGTTCAACGAGGCCGCGCGACTAAAATGCGCGTCCGACCGCGCGGGCATGAGACGCAAAGTCTGATCGAACGACAGCACGGCTTCGGAATAGCGTTCCAACTCGTGCAGCAAAACGCCCTTCGAAAAATGCGCCTCCGCGTATCCGGCGCGCGTTTTCAGGGCGTCGTCATATCCGGCAAGCGCCTCTTGCGATCGTCCAAGCTGATGCAGAATGACGGCGCGGTTGTAATGCGCAATGGCGTGATCCCGTTTCAGCGCGATCGTCTTGTCATAGAACGCGAGCGCGTCCGTCTGCCGACCCGTCGATTGCAGCGCCAGCGCATAGTTGAACTGACCATCGACGAAATCAGGTTTCAGACAGGCGGCCTTGCCGAAATACTCGGCCGCAAGCGGAAGATTTCCGCGCTGCGCATGTGCAAGGCCAAGCAGGAAATTGGCGTCCACATGGTCTGGATATGCGGCGAGTAGATCGCGATAGATCGGCTCGGCCTGGGCGATTTGCCCAGCCTGATGCAACGCCCTGGCGCGCGCCAGGAGCGTGGCTGGATCTGACCTCCCCAGGGCCCGAGAATCGTTCTTCATCTCCGCCTCTTATTAGGGCGGAGATTGCCTCATTATTTGGCAGAAGAAAAGACGCCTGCCTACATGCCCTCGGGTCGGCCGGCGACGGCGACCAACAGCTTTTTGCCGGCGAACAGATCGCGAGCGACGCGCTTCGCGTCGTCGAGCGTCACGGCGTTGATCATCGCGTTGCGTTCGTCGAGATATTCGACCGGAAAATTCTCAGTCTGCAGATTCACCAGCTGATCGCAGATCTTAGTCGACGTGTCGAAGCGCAGCACATAGGAGCCGGTGAGATATTTCTTCGCCTTGTCGAGTTCATCGGCCGTTGGGCCTTCCGCGGCGAGTTTGGCGATCTCTTCCTCGATCACCGCGAGCGATTCAGCCGCGCGTTCGTTCTTGGTCGACGTGCCGCCGGAAAAGATCGACGCATGCTGCCAGTTGGCGAGCTGCGAATGCACCGAATACGCAAGACCGCGCTTCTCGCGCACTTCCTTGAACAGGCGCGCGGAAAAAACGCCGCCGCCCAGCATGTGATTGACCACCGTGGCGATCATGTAATCGGGATGTTTGCGCGGCAGGCCCGGCAGCGCGAAGCGGATCGTCGACTGCGGCACATCCACGTCGATGATGCGGCGCTCGCCGAGGCCGGCGATCGCGATATCGGCGACCGGGCGCAGGTTCGCGCGCGACGGCAAAGCGCCGAAAACCTTGTCGATCAGCGCCGCCAGACGCACGGCGTCGATGGCGCCGACAGCGGCGATCTTCAGGTTGTCGCGCGCCAAGACATCGGTGCGCAATTTCGTCAGGTCGTCACGGTCGATCAGCGGCACGCTATCGAGCGTGCCGCGTCCGGGGCGGCTGTAGGGATGGCCCGGAAAGGCCGCTTCGCGAAACGCCTTGCCGGCCAGCGCGTCGGGGTCCTTGGCCTCGCGCTTCAAACCCGCGATCATCTGGCTGCGCACACGTTCCAGCGAGTCGCTGTCGATGCGCGCTTCGTTCACGGCCAGCCGCAGGAATTCGAAGGCATCGTCGATGTGGCGGGTCAGGGTCTTCAGTCGGCCGTTGAACAGGTCGCGATCGGCGCTGAAGGAAATTTCCACCGCCTTGTCGTCGAGCGCGCGGTGGAAGGCGTCGGCGTCATAGGGCCCGGCCCCTTCGTCGAGCAGGCCCGCCAGCATGGAGGATGCGCCCTCGCGGCCCTCGGGGTCCTGCGTATTGCCGCCGCGCCAGGCGAAATCGAACGCCACCAGCGGCACCGCGTAATCCTCCACCAGCCAGCATTCGAACCCGCCGGGCGTGAGGATTTTCTGCACGGTGGCGGCGCGCGAGGCCGGCTTAACGGAGGCGATCTTGTCGAGCACTGTCATGGGCGTTTCCGTGATGGGCCAGCGCGCCGCGCCAGCCGTGACGTCGGGCATGTAAGGGATCAGGCGGCTTTCGTGTCGGGCAACAGGAAGCCGACGACAGCGCGCTTGCGGTCGAGCCACTTTGCAGCAACTGCGCGCACGTCTTCGCCCGTCACGGCGTCGATGCGGTTCGGCCAGTCGCGCACATCCTCGACGGTCGAGCCCGTGGTCAGCGCCGCGCCATACCAGCGGGCGAGCGAGGCCTGACTGTCCTGCGCGTAGACAGCGTCCGCGATGAGACGGGTCTTGGCCCTCGCCAGATCGTCGTCCTTGACGCCATCGCGCACCAGATCGTCGATCACGCCGCAGATCTGGTCGTCGAGCTGTTCGAGCGTGATCTCGGGGGCCGGCATCGCGTAAACATAGAAGCGCGTCTGGTCGAGCGACGTGCCCATGTAATACGAGCCCGCCATCACGGCCGTCTTCCGGTCCACCACAAGCGTCTTGTAGAGCAGGCTCGTCTGGCCGCCGCCGAGCATGTGGGCCAGCAGTTCCAGCGCCTCGGCCTCGCCCTTTTCGGCCGTCGTGTAGGACGGCGCGAGATAGATGCGCTGATGGCTCGGCTGCTCCACCTTCTCGTCGGCGAGCGTCACGAGGCGCATGGCGCGCGGCGCGGGTTCACGCGGACGCGAACGGACGGGCGCATCGCCCTCCGCCGGCACCTTGCCGTAGGTCTGCTCGGCCAGCGCCAGCACGGTTTCGCTGTCGATATCGCCGGCGACGATCAGGATCGCGTTTTTTGGGGTGTAAAAGCGGCGGTAATAGGCGAGCGCGTCGTGCCGATCGAGACTCTCGATCTCGTGGCGCCAGCCGATCACCGGGCGGCCGTAGGGATGGTTGAGATAGAGCGCCGCCATGATCTGTTCGGACAGCTTCGCATCGGGGCTGTTGGCGACGCGCATGTTGTACTCTTCGAGCACGACGTCGCGCTCCGGCAGCACGTTTTCATCCTTGAGCGTCAGGCCGGTCATCCGGTCGGCCTCGAACTCCATCAGCGTGGCG
>CANJEY010000179.1 GCA_947472615.1 Beijerinckiaceae bacterium | reverse complement strand
CATGCGTCGCACATAGCATTGCGGGCCGCTGTCCAGAACCGGATTTCACATGGCGGCGCTTGGCGGCATTTTGCGCGCCGCTTCGGGAATGCTACCACAGGCGCAGCCAGACAATCCGGAGGAAACCATGAAGCGCGTCCTTCTCGCCCTGTCCGCCGCCGGACTTTGGGGCGCTACTATTCCCGCCGCCGCGCAGGAAGACGTCGCGGCCTTCTTCAAGGACAAGCAGATCAGGTTGCTCGTCGGCTCGGCCGCCGGCTCCGGCTACGACATGAACGCCCGCGTGTTCGTGAAGCATTACCAGAAGTACATTCCTGGCAAGCCGACGTTCGTGGTGCAGAACCAGCCCGGCGCGGGCAGCGCCATCGTGGGCAACGCCATGGCCAATACGGCGGCAAAGGACGGCACCGCGATGGCGGCGGTGATCAATGGCATGCCGACGCTGCCGCTGCTGTCGCCCGATCAGGCGCGTTTCGATCCGACGAAATTCAACTGGATCGGCAGCACCAATCGCGACACGCAGGCGACCTATGTGTGGCACACCTCGCCGGTGCTGAGCCTCGCCGATTTGCAGACCAAGGAACTCGTCGTCGGCGCCACCACTCCCGGCACCACACAGGTGGACTTTCCGGTGGTCGCCAAGGCGATCTTCGGCCTCAAGTACAAGGTGATCAGCGGCTACGAAGGCACGACCGACATTCACGTCGCCATGGAGCGCGGCGAGGTGATGGGCATGGGGGCCAATGGTTGGCTCAGCCTCAAGGCGCTCGGCTCGCAATGGCTGAAGGACGGCAGGGTCAAGGTCATCATGCAGTATGGCGTGAACCCGAATCCCGAGCTGGCCGACGTGCCGACGGTGTTCAGTCTGGCGAAGAACGACGCCGACCGGCAGGCGATGCTGCTGATGATCTCGCGCCTCGAATACGGCCGCCCGTTCTTCGTGCCGGCGGAAGTGCCGGCAGCGCGCGTCGAAGCCCTGCGCCGCGCCTTCGACGCGACCGTCAAGGACCCCGAATATCTGGCCGACGCCGAGAAGGCGCTGCTCGAAGTGAGCCCCATGACGGGCGAACAGGTGACGGCGCTGATCAAGCAGGTGGCGGCGACGCCGCCCGACGTCGTGGCGCGCGTGCGCGCCGCGCTCGAAGCGTCGAGCAAGTGAGCGAGCGAACATGACGACGCGCATCGGCCTCATCATCCCCTCGTCGAACCGCATGGTCGAGCAGGAGATGGTTCACGCCTATCCGAAAGGCGTCGTGGCGCATGTGGCGCGGCTGCGCATGACGGGGCCGCATCATGTCGATCTCGACAGACTGATGCCACGCATCGTCGATGCGGCGGGCGCGTTGACCGACGCGAAATGCGAGGTCGTGACTTTCCACTGCACGGCGACCTCGATGGAAGAAGGCCCGGACGGCGAACAGCGTGTGCTGGAAGCATTACGTCAGGGCGGCGCGAAGCAGGCGCGCACCACCGCAACGGCGATCAACGCGTCGCTCGAAGCCCTGAAGGCGAAGCGCATCGCGTTCATCACCCCATACGACCCGCACAAGACCGACGACGAGGCGAAGTTCCTCACGGCCATCGGCTATCAGGTCGTCTATCACAAGGGCTACGACCTCGCCGGCAGCGACCAGTATTGCGCGACGCCCGCCGAAGTCTGGCGCGACCGCCTGCTCGAAGCCGCGCGGCCGGACGCCGAGGTCTATTTCATCTCCTGCGCCAATGTCTCGACGTTTCCGGTGCTGGACGATTTCGAACGCCGCCTTGGCAAGCCGGTGATCTCCAGCAATCAGTCCGTCGTGTGGGACGGGCTGGAACGCATCGGCTGGCGTGATCGCGCCGGTTGTCCGGGGAGCCTGTTCGAGCGGTCGGCCGCGGTGTGATCCGGCAATCTCAGCTGTCGTCCGCGCGGTAAGCCGCGAGATCCGGCCCAAGGTGTGCATTGTTGGCTTCGCGCAACCGCGCCGCCTCTTCGTCGTACAGGAATGGCAGGAACGCATAGCGTTTGCCGCGCGTCACTGGCGTCACGGCGTGCATCAATGGCGTCGCGAAAACGATGGCGCAGCCCGCCGGCGCCTTCCATGTCCGTGGCCCGTATTCGGGAAACGCCAGACGCCCGCCGTCGTAGTCGGAATTCAGATTGAGGGTGATGGCGAACCGCCGATGCGCGGTTCCCCGCGTGACATTGTCCCGATGTGGCTGGAAATGCGCGCGGTCTTCTGCCGCGTAACAGGAGACGACGTAGCGCTCCATCCGCGTCGCCCTGAACTGAAACGCCTTCAGAATTTCCGGAACGATTCTGCGCTCGATCCGCGCATGCAATCGCCGCATTAGATCGGCGTCGTCGATGACGAAGTCGCGCCGGCTCTTGAAGGTGACGTCGTGCACGCCGACCGTCTTGCCATCTTTTTCGCGCATGACGCCCGATGGGCTGCCGCCGTGACGTTCGTAAATCGCAATCAGATGCGCGCACAATTCGGGCTCGAAAACCCGGGGCAGCACGAGGATGGGAGCGTTGATCTCGAAGTCCGCAAAGCGGTCGACCGGCGGCAGACTGTCGAGAAGTGTGAAGACCTCCGTTACGTCGCCGCCATCGCCCTGGAACGGGATGTTCGCGACGACGCGCAACATTGGATCGAGCACGAGCCAGAACTGGCGAAACGGCGCGGCTGTTTCGTCCGTGGCTGCATCGGCCGGCAGCGCTCCGTAGGATTTGCTGATGTCACCGCGATAGTCGCGAAAGAAACGAAGTCCCGGAAGGCGTTCGGTAACGAGAGACTCGCGCTCGTCGTTCCTGTCGAGCGTGACGCCAAAAAAGCACGCGCGCCGCTCGTCGAACAGGCTTCGCCGGACCTGAACTGCTTCGAGCGCGCGCCGGCCGGCAGGGCTCGCGGTGGAGCCGAAAAAGCACAGGACCACATAGCGGCCTGCCGCCAGATCGAAGGTGAAATCGCGCTGCCCAATCGTATGTTGGGTGAACCACGGCGCGGGATCGCCCGCCGTGAGCCTGATGAAACGCCGCACCAGGGCGTCATCGCTCATGGATGCGCGCCAATGCGGCGATGGAGCAAGGCAGGATCATGTCCGCAGAATACGGGCGCGGGCGAAGGCCGGCAAGGCGTGCCGGTTAGCCGCCGCCCGGCCGGAAACTGCGGGTCACACGCCTTTCTGCTGCAGCGCGCCGGCGATCTCGTCGAGAATCGCTGGGTCGTCGATCGTCGCCGGCATCGACCATTCGTCGTGATCGGCGATCTTCTTCATCGTGCCGCGCAGGATCTTGCCGGAACGGGTCTTGGGCAGGCGGTCGATGGTAATCGCGAGCTTGAAGGCCGCGACCGGGCCGATCTTGTCGCGCACCAGATCGACGATTTCCTTCTCGATCTGCGCATGCGGCTTGGTCACGCCCGCCTTCAGCACCACGAAGCCGCAGGGCGCCTCGCCCTTCAGGGCATCCTTGATGCCGATGACGGCGCATTCGGCGACGTCGGGATGTGACGACAGCACCTCCTCCATGCCGCCCGTCGACAGGCGATGTCCGGCGACGTTGATGATGTCGTCGGTGCGGCCCATGATGTAGAGATAACCGTCCTGATCCTTGAAGCCGGCGTCGGCGGTTTTGTAATAGCCGGGGAACTCGGACAGATAGCTGTCGGACATGCGCTCGTCGTTCTGCCACAGGGTCGGCAGGCAGCCGGGCGGCAGCGGCAGTTTCACCACGATGGAGCCCATGTTGCCGTCCACGACGGGTTTGGCGGCCTCGTCGACGATGCGTACATCGTAGCCCGGCATCGGCACGGTCGGGGAGCCGTGCTTGATCGGCAGAAGGCCGAGGCCGACCGGATTGCCCACGATGCACCAGCCGGTTTCGGTCTGCCACCAGTGATCGACGATCGGCACGCCCAGAATGCGCTCGGCCCAGGCCACCGTATCCGGGTCGGCGCGCTCGCCGGCGAGGAACAGCGTGCGTAGCGATTTCGTGTCGTATTTTTCCAGCAGCTTGGCGTTTGGGTCTTCCTTCTTGATCGCCCGGAACGCCGTCGGCGCGGTGAACAACGCGGAAATCTTGTACTCTTCGATCATGCGCCAGAACGCGCCCGCGTCCGGCGTGCCGATCGGCTTGCCTTCGCAGATGATCGTCGTCGCGCCCTGCAGCAGCGGCCCGTAGACGATGTAGGAATGGCCCACCACCCAGCCGACGTCGGACGCGGCCCAGAATGTTTCTCCGGGGTCGATGCCGTAGAGGTTCTTCATCGACCATTTCAGCGCCACCATGTGGCCGCCGTTATCGCGCACGACGCCTTTCGGAATGCCGGTCGTGCCGGACGTGTAGAGCACGTAGAGCGGATCGGTGGCGGCGAGTTCGACGCAATCGGCCTGCTGGCCGGAGAATTTCGCCGTCCGCATGCTGTCGGCCCAGTCGAAGTCGCGGCCGCCGGTCATGCTGGCGGGCGATTGCGGACGCTGGAGCAGCAGCACATGCGAGGGCTTCGACGCCGAAAGCTCAATGGCCTGATCGAGCAGCGGCTTG
Source organism: Beijerinckiaceae bacterium (assembly GCA_947472615.1). Classification (GTDB taxonomy): domain Bacteria; phylum Pseudomonadota; class Alphaproteobacteria; order Rhizobiales; family Beijerinckiaceae; genus Terripilifer. The sequence continues at coordinate 4,086 of CANJEY010000179.1, read as the reverse complement.
TAATGCACGACGCGGCCGGGCTCGATGCCGCAGGAGGCGGTCAGCACCAGTTTCGGCTTGGCGTCGTCGATGCGGGTCGCCAGTTCCTTGGCGGCGAATCCGCCGAACACGACCGAATGGATCGCCCCGATGCGGGCGCAGGCCAGCATGCCGATCAGCGCTTCCGGGATCATCGGCATGTAGACGATGACGCGGTCGCCCTTGCCGACGCCGAAGTCCTGCAGCACGGCGGCCAGCGTCGCCACCTCGTCGCGCAACTGGCGATAGGTATATGTCCGCTTCGAGCCCGTGACGGGGCTGTCGTAGATGACGGCGGTCTGGTCGGCGCGTCCGCCTTCCACGTGCCGGTCGACGGCGTTCCAGCAGGTGTTGCAGGTGGCGTCGGGGAACCAGCGGCCATAGACGCCGGCGCTCTCGTCGAAGATCTTCGACGGCTTTTTGATCCAGTCGATCTCTTTGCCGGCTTCCGCCCAGAAGGCCTGCGGGTCCTTCTGCCAGGATTGATAGACCTCGGCGTAGCGGCTCGACATGGTTTCCTCCGGTAAAATCCTCGCCGCAACCTGTGCGGCAAGACGAAACCCCGCGAAATTGGATTTTCGGCTTAGGCGCAGCCTAGGGGCGTCCCGCCCCTGCACCAAATCTTAAAAGCTTGCGCCCAAGGTCGCCCTGTAATCGTGGGTGGCGTATCGCGTATGTTCGAGTCAATTCGCAGCGGGCTATGGCTCACGCGCGAGCGCGCGCGGCTGGTCTGCGCCATGCTGCTGGTGTTTTACGCCCTGTCCACGGGCTTTCTGTTCGCCACCTCCGACGGCCGCCTCGACAGGTTCGACCGTCCGCTCGGCACGGATTTCTCGGAAGTCTGGGCGGCGGGCGTCTTCGTGCTGGAAGGCCAGTCCGAGAAGCCGTTCGACCTGCAGGCCCATGCGGCGAAGCAGCGCAGCCTGTTCAGCGAGACCTCCGGGTTCTTTCCGTGGAGCTATCCGCCCTACTTTCTAAGCATTGCGGCGCTGCTGGCGTTGTTCCCGTATGCGGCGGCGCTGCTGCTGTGGCAGGGCTCGACGCTGGCGCTCTATCTGGGGGCGACGCGCCGTATCGTGGCCGCGCCCGACGCGCTGCTGGCGGCGGCGGCGTTCCCGGCCGTGTTCGTCAATTTCGGCCACGGGCAGAACGGCATGCTCACCGCCGCCCTGTTCGGCGGCGGCCTGCTGCTGCTCGACCGGCGGCCGTGGATCGCCGGTTTGCTGTTCGGCCTGATGGCCTACAAGCCGCAATTCGGCCTGCTGCTGCCGCTGGCGCTGCTGGCGGGCGGCTACTGGCGGGCGATCCTGTCGGCCGGGCTGACGGTGCTGGCCACCACGATCGCCACGATCGAGGCGTTCGGCTGGTCGTCGTGGCAGGCGTTTTTCGACTGCATGGACGTCTCGCGGCGCATGAACGTCGAGGCCGGCGCGACCGGCTGGGAGAATATCCAGACCGTCTTCGCCGCCGCCCGCATGTGGGGCGCGCCGGTCGAGGTCGCTTACGCCGTGCAGGGACTCGCGGCGCTCGGCTGCGCGGCGGCGCTGGTCGTGCTGTGGCGCGGCGGCGCGGACTGGCGCATCAGGGGCGCGGCGCTGATGACCGCCTCCATGCTGGCGACGCCCTATGCGCTCGATTACGACATGATGGTGCTCGGCCCGGCCATCGCGATGATGGCGTCTTACGGCATGGAGCGCGGCTTCCGGCCGTATGAGAAGACGGCGCTGGGCGTCGCGTGGCTCATCCCGCTGCTGGCGCGCAATTTGGCCGACGTGACGCTGCTGCCGGTCGGGTTACTGACCATGATGGCGCTGTTCGCTGTCGTGACGTGGCGCGGCCTCGTGGACATCGGCGTCGTGGCTTTCGTGGCCGGGCTGATGGAGAAGCACGCGCGGCTCGTGGCGCAGATGCGGTCCTTCCTCGTCGTTGGCGTGATCGGCTTCGTGGTGGACGCCGGGCTGACGATGTTTCTGGCGAGCCACGCGGGGCTCTCGCCCTATGCGGCGCGCGCGCCCGCCGTGCTGTCGTCGATCGCCATTACGTGGGCGCTGAACCGCAAGCTGACGTTCCGCTCGCGCAGCGCCGACAGGGCGATGGAATTCGTCCGCTACATGTCGGTCTGCCTCGTCGGCACGAGCGTCAATTATGGAATCTACTCGGCCGTGCTGATGACGATCTCGGCCTTAAGCCTGACGTTCCTGTCGCAGAACCTGTCGATCATCCTCGCCGTCACCTGCGGCTCGCTGACCTCGATGACGCTGACGTTCACGGGCTTCCGGCTGTTCGCGTTCCACAAGGTGCGGCAGCGGAAAGTGGCGTGACCGCCAAGGCGCAGCTTTCGAACAAACTCAAACGTTGATCCAGCACAAGGTCATTTTTTTCCGCTCGGACAATCGTATTTCGCTCGCCAGCAAACTGGCGTCGACGTCGGTTCGAAAGCCGGATCAGCATGAGGCTCAGCCTCTTCACGCGTGAAGTCGTCCCGTTCTATCTGCGGTTCGCGCTGCTCGTCCTCGCCACGCTGGCGATCGACGCGTTGCTGCACTGGTTCAACGTTGTCTGGATCGGCCGATACCTCGGCATCGCCGGCGCGCTTCTGATTATCGGATCTTTTGGATATTCGCTGCGCAAGCGGAAATTCGTCACCGTCGGCAAGCCCGTCACGCTTCTGCGGCTTCACGAACGGATGGCGTGGACGGGATCTCTCCTCATCCTCGTCCATGCCGGAATCCATTTCAACGCGCTGCTGGGCTGGCTTGCAGTCGCGGCCATGCTGGTCAATATCGCCAGCGGCCTGACCGGCAAGTTTCTGTTGCATCGCGCGCGCATCAGGTTCGAAGCGACGAAATCAGAGATGCTTGCGCAGGGCCTGTACGACGGGGGCCTCGAAGACTCGCTCTATTGGGACCAACTGACCCTCGACGCCCTCAAGCAATGGCGCGTGGTCCATTACCCGATCACACTGGCCTTCGCGGTTCTGGCGCTCGGCCACATCGTGAGCATTTTCCTGTTCTGGGGTTGGCGATGACGCGACGCTGGATGCTCATCGTCATCGCGGTCAGCCTCATCGGATGTCTGGCGCTAGTCTTCATCTACCCTCATCAGATGGTGGCGCCCGGACCGTTGATCCCCGCCCACGCGAGCCTCGAGACAGACTGCTTCGCCTGCCATGCGCCCCTGCGCGGCGCGTCCGCGGAGCGATGCATCGGGTGTCATACGGTCGCTGATATCGGACTGCGGACCACCAAAGGCGCGCCCATCGCGCGAGCGAAAGCGGCGACGCCGTTCCATCAGGGTCTGACGGCGCAGACGTGCATGTCGTGCCATACCGATCATACGATTCCGGCATTGACGACACTCAGTCGGACCGGCTTCGAGCACGGCCTGCTGAACCCGGCGATTGGTGACAATTGCGCCTCGTGTCACGTTGCGCCAGCGACGCTTGTCCACAATGGTGTGACAGCCTCGTGCGGCCAGTGCCATGGTCAGGCCAGCTGGAAGCAGGCTTCGTTCGATCACACGAAATTCTTCGCACTCGACCGGGACCACAACGTCCCGTGCGCAACCTGCCACACCACGAATGATCGCCGGCAATACACCTGCTACGGATGCCACGAGCACACCGAAACCAAAATTCGCTCCAAGCATGTGCGCGAAGGAATCGCGAATTTCACGGACTGCGCTTCGTGCCACCGCAGCGCCCACGGGGATCGCCGAGAAGGCTCAAAAGGCCGAGAAGGCAGCCGGCGCGAGCTGAAGGAGGACTGATGCGATGCTGGTTTGACGGAAGGCCGTGTTGGCGTCGATGGCCGTCACCTGCGGCTCGCTGACCTCGATGACGTTGACGTTCACGGGGTTCAGGCTGTTCGCATTCCACAAGGTGCGGCAGCGGAAAGTGGCGTGAGGGTAAGGCTCAGGAGCATACACCCGCTCGGGATCGAGAGCGGCGGTAATGTTGCAAAATCAAGAATTCTGCAACAAGCTTAGGCCCTTATTCGTATTATAAAAACTCGTTGCAAAATTGAGTTGCGAAAGTGCGCCCATAGCTTGCGCCTCTCGGTGGCTCTT
>CANJEY010000178.1 GCA_947472615.1 Beijerinckiaceae bacterium | reverse complement strand
GCTCTTCCGTGAACCGTGCTCGCTTCATCTGTCCGTCCTTCGAAGGGCCGGACTCTAAATCCCCGTGGAGGAAAATCTCAGTGGCAGGTCAAATGGGCGCAACTGCATCATCGACGAATCAAAAAAAAGGTCTCGCGACGTACATTTGCAACGCGCGGCCGTGTGAGATGAAGGATTGGAGCGGGCGAAGGGAATCGAACCCTCGTATGAAGCTTGGGAAGCTTCCGTTCTACCATTGAACTACGCCCGCGTGGGCTGACCATAATCCGAGTTTCCGGCGTTTGCCAAGAGGGCGTAGAGCCGTCACTCCATCCGAAAATGTTTCGACAGTTTCAGGTTCTGACCCTGGTAATTAGAAACCGGAGTCTGGCCGTAAAGAATCTCGGGCTCCTCGGCCATCTTTTCGAACACGAGGCGGCCGATCACCTGCTCGTGCTCGAGCACGAACGGCACTTCGTGGCTGCGGACTTCGAGCACGGCTCGGCTGCCCGGCAATCCCGATACCGTGTAACCGAACCCGGGATCGAAGAAGCCCGCGTAGTGCACGCGGAACTCGCCCATCGCGGGATCGATCGCCACCATTTCGGCCGCAAGATCCGGCGGGATATGAACGCGCTCGGCCGACGCCAGAATATAAAACTCATCGGGATCAAGAATGAGCCGTCCGTCGGGACGCGCGCGAATCTCGTCCCAGAAGTCGGCGGCCGCATGAGCGCCGGGCCGATCGACGTCGATCACATCCGTATGTTTCTGCGCTCGGTAGCCGATGATGGATCCAAGCGATGCATCTAGTGCAATTCGCAGAATAAGCCCGTCGCGCAACGACAACTCACCATCAACTAGCGGCATGCGTTCGTGCATGTCGCGCAAGTCGCGATCCTTTAATGCAAAATCGTTGAGATGAAACTGTTGCGCGTGGCGACGCCGGAAGCGGATTTGATTCAGTCGCGTGCCCTTGCGGACGCGCACGCTGAAACTGCGCGGAGACACTTCCGCATAGAGCGGTCCCTCATAGCCGCCCGCGACCTGATCGAACACTTCGCTGTTGTCGGTGATGAGGCGTGTAAAAATATCGAGCCGGCCGGTCGAGGATTTCGGATTGGCGACGCCCGAAATCGAATCCTGCAGGCGAAGCGATTCGAGCAGCGGCACGACATAGACGCAACCGCGTTCCAGAACCGCGCCGTCTTCGAGCGAAATCACATCGGACGTCAGCGCAGAGAGTTGCTCCGCCACGGTGCGTCCGCGTCCCGGCAGGAAGCTGGCGCGGACCCGATAGGCCTTCGCGCCCAATCGCAGATCGAGGCTCGCAGGCTGCAACTGCCCATCCTGAATGTCGATCTCAGGCCGGATCATGCCCCGATGCAGCATCGCGTGAATCTTCTGCCGCGACAAAAGGCCATAGCGCGATCCGAGATCGCCGCTCGCTTCGCCGTCCTTCGGCTTGTGTTCGGAAAGGCGCGCGGACCCCGGCGCCACAGACCCGCTCATGCTACTACCCATACTGAACGCATGGCTCTGTTTAGGCCAAATCGCGGCGGCTTGCGAATCCTTGCCACAGCCATCGGGTGCGACAATTCCTTGACACTCCCTGCCAAACGTCAGAAATTTCACGCGTGGTCATTTGAGCCGGCCGGCTTGCCGCCACGTTAAACAAGGGGCTAAAAGGCCGGGGCTTTTCGGAGCGCCGACCTTTTGGCCCGGCCAGGGCAACCTGGGCCGGGATTTTATTTGGCCGGCGCTGCGGTTGGACAGGAGAAGCGCATGACGAAGGATCTGAAATCCCCACAGGACTGGAAGCCGGCGACGCGGCTGGTGCACGGCGGTTCGATCCGCTCGCAGTTCGGGGAAATGTCGGAGGCGTTGTTTCTGACGCAGGGCTTCGTCTATCCCGACATGGAATCCGCCGAGGCGCGCTTCAAGGGCGACGATCCGGGCTTCATCTATGCGCGCTACGGCAGCCCCACCGCCGCGATGTTCGAGCAGCGTATGTGCCTGCTCGAAGGCGCGGAAGCAGGCCGCTCCACCGCGAGCGGCATGGCGGCCGTCACGGGCGCGCTCATGGGCCAATTGAAGGCCGGCGATCATATCGTGGCCGCCAAGGCGCTGTTCGGATCGTGCCGCTACGTGGTCGAAGACCTCATGCCGCGGTTCGGGGTGCCCTGCACGCTGGTCGACGGAACCGATTACGCCCAGTGGCAGGCCGCGATGCGGCCCAATACCAAGGTTCTGTTCCTCGAAAGCCCGACCAATCCGCAGCTTGAGATCATCGACATTCGACGCGTCGCCGATATCGCCCATGCGGGCAGGGCGCGTCTGGTGGTGGACAATGTTTTCGCGACGCCGCTGTTGCAGAGCCCGCTGCAACTTGGGGCCGATTGCGTCGTCTATTCGGCGACCAAGCACATCGACGGGCAGGGCCGCTGTCTGGCGGGGATGATTCTCGGGTCGGAGAAATTCATCAACGATCACGTGCACAATTTCCTGCGCCAGACCGGCCCGTCCGTGTCGCCATTCAACGCGTGGGTGATGCTGAAGGGGCTCGAAACCCTGCCGGTGCGGGTCGAGCGTCAAATGCAGAGCGCGACGCGCATCGCTGATTTTCTCGCGGCGCAACCGCATGTGGAGCGCGTGCTCTATCCGACCCGCAAGGATCATCCGCAGCATGAGATCGCCATGAAGCAGATGCGCGGCGGCGGGACCATCGTGGCGTTCGACATCAAGGGCGCGAAGCCGGAGGCGTTCCGATTCGCCAATGCGCTATCAATCATCAAGATTTCGAACAATATCGGCGACGCCAAGAGCATCGTCACCCATCCGGCGACGACGACGCATCAGCGTATCGGGCCGGAAGCGCGCGCCGAGATCGGCATTGGCGACGGGCTGCTGCGACTGTCTGTTGGGCTGGAGGATTGCGACGATCTGATCGCCGACATCGAGGCGGGGTTGGCGGCGATTTGAGCGGATCTGTCTCGCAATGATGGGGGAATCGTCCTCGCGGTTCGAGACGCGAGACTCGAACGCTTCTCACCGTGAGGACTACCTAAGGATGGGCAGCTACCAGAAAACCTCATGCTGAGGAGGCGCGCAGCGCCGTCTCGAAGCACGAGGTTTTCCCGCAAAAGCCCTACAGCTTTTTCGTCATCGACACCGGCGCATCGAGGCCCAGTCCGTCGTCTTCATCGTCGTCCGCGAGCAATAATTCATAGCCGCGGTCCAGATAGAATTGGCGGGCCGTGAGCGTGCTGGTCAGGGAGCAGTGATCGAGGCGAAGCTGCTTCGCCTTGTCTTCCATCGTGTCGAGCAGGGCTTTCGAGACGCCTTGAAAGCGCGCCTCTGGCAAAACATAGAGCAACATCACCTCGCCATTGCCGGCTAGTGTCGCGACGCCGACGATCTTGCCGTCTTGCTCGGCCGCGAAGGAATAGTGCCCGAGTTGCGCAAACCAGATGCGGACGTTCTTTTCGGTCTTGTTCGCCAGCCAGCCTTCGAGCGCGATCGGATCGTTCTCGTGATCCTCGCGGCAGAGTTCGCGGATCGACCGGCGAATGAGTTCGCAGGCTTCAGGGGCGTCGTCCGCCTTGGCGGCGCGTATTTCGAACATGGTGCGTCTCCTTGCGCGCCCTATCTGCTCATTCGCCGGCCTGAGCGCAACCCCGGCCGCTGCACGATTGGGCTCGACGAAACATCCGGATTTAGGCAGACTTGAAGCATGTACAAAGCCGTCACCCAAGGCATTCAGGTCACCGTGCAGCCGGAGTTCATGGCCGACAGGTCGAACCCGGAAGCCAGCCGCTATTTCTGGGCCTATACGGTTGAGATCACCAATCTGGGCGCCGTCCCGGCGCAATTGACGCACCGGCACTGGCGGATCACCGACGCCAAGGGCAAGGTCGAGGAAGTGCGTGGTCCCGGCGTCGTCGGCGAGCAGCCGATTCTGAAGCCGGGCGACAGCTTCCGCTACACGTCCGGCTGTCCGCTCACCACGCCCTCGGGAATCATGGTCGGAACCTACCGGATGGTGGACGAGGACGGCCGTTCGTTCGATGCGGACATCCCGGCGTTCTCGCTGGACTCGCCGCACGCCAAGCGCGTGCTGAACTGAGCCAGCGATGATCGATTCCGGCGACGCCCGCCTTTCAGCCACCATCGACCTGCTGGGCCGGCTGATTTCGTTCGATACCGAAACCTCGAAGTCGAACCTGCCGTTGATCGACTTCGTCGAGGATTATCTGCGCTCGCTCAACGTGCCGCATGTGCGCGTGCCGAACGCCTTCGGCGACAAGGCGGCGGTTTTCGCCACCATTGGGCCGATGAAGGACGGCGGCGTCGTGCTGTCGGGCCATACGGATGTGGTGCCGGTGGCGGGCCAGAACTGGACGTCCTTCCCGTTTACAATGCGGCGCGAGGGCGACCGCCTGTTCGGCCGCGGAACCTGCGACATGAAGGGGTTCGACGCGCTGGCGCTCGCCATGATCCCGGAGTTCCAGAAGGCCAATCTGCGCACGCCCATACACATCATGCTGACCTATGACGAGGAGACCACCTGTCTCGGTCCGGTCGACACGATCGCGCGCTTCGGCGTCGATCTGCCGCGTCCGGGCATCGTGATCGTCGGCGAACCGACGATGATGACAGTCGCGGACGCGCACAAGAGCGTCTCGACCTTCACGACTGTTGTGCATGGACACGAGGCGCATTCGTCAAAGCCGCATCTGGGCGCGAATGCCATCGAGGCCGCCTGCGCCATGGTGTCCGAACTCTACCGGCTGGCGGACGAACTCGACGCTTTGGCCGATCCGGCTGGTCGCTTCGATCCGCCGTCGTCGACGATTTCGGTTGGCACGATTCACGGCGGTACGGCGCGTAATATTCTGGCGCGCGAATGTGCGTTCCATTGGGAGTTTCGCGGCCTGCCCGGCGTGCCGCCCACCTGGGCGCTGGGGAAACTGGAAGAGTTTCAGACGTCGACTGTGCTAGCGCGCTTGCAGCGATACGCACCCAACGCCCGCATCGTGACGACGACGGAGGTGGAAGTGCCATGGCTCGCGCCGGATCCGGGATCGCCGGCAGAATCGCTGGCGCTGAAACTGACGCGTTCGAACCGCACCTATGCGGTGTCGTACGCGACGGAAGCGGGCCGTTTCCAGCAGGCCGGCATTCCGACCATCGTGTGCGGTCCGGGTAGCATCGATCAGGCGCATCAGCCTGATGAATTTGTCGACGTTTCGCAACTCGCGGCGGGAATTGGATTCATGCGACGCCTCGCGATCGAGCTTTCGTGAATCTCTGCGCGGCGCGGCCGCATTGAAGACTTGATCGGGCGCAGCTAATGTCGCCCCAATTTCGAACGCAGCCGGGAGAGATGGATGAAACGCGAGGAGAACGACCTCCTGACCCAGACGGATCGCGGCACGCCGGGCGGCGAATTGCTGCGCCGCTACTGGCAGCCGGTCTTCCTCAGCGCCGAACTGCATCACGACAAGCCTGAAGCGATCGAGATCATGGGCGAGAAGCTCGTGCTGTTCCGCGACGACAGCGGCGCGCCGGGCCTGATGGACATTCTGTGTCCGCATCGTTGCGCAGATCTCTCCTACGGGCGCGTGGAAGATGGCGGCATTCGCTGCCTCTATCACGGCTGGCTGTTCGACCGTCACGGCAAGTGTCTCGACCAGCCGGCGGAACCTCCGGACAGCACCTACAAGAACGAGATCAAACATACGGCCTATCCGTGCCGTGAGGCCGCGGGCGCGATCTTTGCCTATATGGGGCCAGGCGAGCCGCCGCTGTTTCCGGATTTCCATTTCATGCAAGCGCCGGACGCGCATGTATTCCAGAACAAGATCCTCAATTCCTGCAATTACCTGCAGGGCAACGAGGGCAATCTCGATCCCTCGCACCTGTCGTTCCTGCACGCCAATTCGCTGCCGCGCGGCGGCAAGGAACAGCCCGACAAGTCCGGCCTGCACAAGGTCGTGCATCGCACGATCTTCGAGAATACGCGGCCGAAGATCGACATCGAGAAGACCCGTTTCGGCGTGCGCATCTTCGCAGAGCGCGCCCGGCAGGATGGCACCAAGCTGGTGCGCATCACCAATTTTGTGTTCCCGAATTTTGGATTCTTTTCGGGCGAAGACCAGCGCTACGGCGAAGGCGGTTATTCGGTGCACTGGCATGTGCCGATCAACGACCGCGCGCACTGGCGCTTCGACTTCTGCTATCACCCGAAGGCGGAACTCGACAAAGAGCACATGCGGATGCGCATCGCGACTGAACTCGACGAGAATCACGTGCCGCGCCGTCAGGCGCACAATCGGTATCTGCAGGATCGCGAACAGATGAAGTCGCAGTCCTTCGCAGGACTTGGCGGCTATTTCGCCTCGCACGACCAGTTTGCGATCGAATCGCCGGGTCCGATTCTGGACCGCACGCGCGAATATCTCACCAGCACTGATGTGGCCATCGTGGCGGCGCGTCGCATGCTGCTCGACAGCATGAAAGGCTTGCAGGACGGCAAGGATCCGCCGTTCTGTCTGTCAAACCCAGAAGACAACAGATTCAACGACATTCTGGTCATCAGCGCGGAGCTGAAACAGGGCGACGATCCCCGGCAGTTCTGTCGGAAGGTGACCGCAGACGGCGATTTCCACGCATACAAATGACGATGACGGGCGGCCTCGTCCTTTGAGACGCTTGCTTCGCAAGCTCCTCGGGATGAGGCCCTGTGGACTGGACTGAAAACCAGCTCCTGATGCTTGGGAGGCGCAAGCGCCGTCTCGAAGCGCGAGGGGCGCGGCGGGATCGCCGAAGATGCGATCCGCCGCGAGCAAATGTCGAAGGGAGACATGAAATGCGTCGTTCGATGTTGCGCGCGCTCGGCGCGCTGGCGGGTCTGGCGATCATGGGGGCTGCGCAAGCCGCCGACGACTGGCAGGCCGGCGCGGGAGACGACTGGAAAAAGCTGCTCGCAGCCGCACGCGCCGAGGGCAAGGTGGTGGTGGCGGGCGATCCCGATCTCGCCAAGCCTTTGTCGGACGGCTTCAAACGCGACACCGGCATCACGGTGGAGTTTCTCGTCGGCGGACCGCGCGACATCAGCGCGCGCGTGACCCGCGAACTGCGCGCCAAGAACGTCACCATCGACATCATGACGGGTGGGCCAGCCAACATTCCTTTGCACAAGGAAAAGCTCGTCAGGAACATGAAGGAGCAGTTGATCCTGCCGACCGTCACCGATCCCAATTACTGGACCGGCGGCTTCATCAAGTGGATCGACAACGACAAGGCCTACATGCTGATGGGCGCCGAATACATCCACAGCGATCCCTTCTACAATTCCGATCGGGTGAAACCGGAGGGCATCCGCACCTGGCAGGATCTGATGCGGCCCGAGTACAAGGGCAAGATCGTGTCGGTTGATCCGCGCTCGCAGGGCTCGGGGCAGGCGGCAGCCGCCTATATCGTGCATCTGTTCGGCTACGAATTCGTCCGCAAGTTGTATCAGGACCAGCAGGTGGCGCTGGTGCGCGACGCGCGGCAGGCGATCGAATGGGTGGCGCGCGGCTCGCACTGGATTTCCATCGGCACGAGTTCGACCGATCTTGAAAAGCTGCGGGCGTCGGGCATCAACAATGTCGCGGTGTCCGATCTGTCCGACGGGCCCGGCAGCATTCTGGGCGGCTTCAGCATCTTCTGGGAGCCTGTGGGCGCGCCGCATCCGAACGCCGCCGCGGTCTTCCTCAACTGGTATGCGAGCAAGCCCGGGCAGGAAGCCTTCATGGCCGCCAAGGGCACGCCGACGCGCCGCACCGACGTCGATCTGTCAGCGGTGCCTGCCTATAATCTGCCCAAGCCCGGCTACACCTATCTCGATCAATATCAGGAAGACTTCCTGCTCGATGTGCGGCCCAAGCTCGAAAAGACGATCGATGACATCATGGGCGGGCGCTGACGCCTGCCTGTCGTTTGGGCAAACGCAATAGTACCGCTCTGCGGTTCGTCGCGTTATTCTGCGCCGTCCGAACAGGGAGTTTCGACGGTGGAACGCATCAGGTCTGCGGGTCTCGGCATTGCGCGGGAATTGTACGATTTCGTCGAGCGCGAGGCGCTGCCGGGGCTGATGATTTCGGCCGAGGCGTTCTGGACCGAGTTCGCCCGACTGCTGCGCGACTTCGCGCCACGCAACGGCGCGCTGCTCGACCATCGCAACCAGCTGCAGGCGAAGATCGACGCCTGGCATGTCGAGCGACGCGGCAAGGCGTTCTCGCAGGATGAATATGTCAGCTTCCTGCGCCAGATCAATTATCTCGAACCGACTCCGGGCAAGGTCGAGGCGGCGACCTCTCACGTGGACGATGAGATCGCCCGGCTGCCCGGTCCGCAACTCGTCGTGCCGATGTCCAACGCGCGCTATGCGCTGAACGCCGCCAATGCGCGCTGGGGCTCGCTCTATGATGCGCTCTACGGCACGGATGCGATTGCTGAGGACGGCGGAGCGGAACGCCGCAAGGGCTACAATCCGGCGCGCGGCGCGCGCGTCATCGCGCGTGCGAAGGCCGCGCTCGACCAGATTGCGCCACTGAAAAGCGGCTCGCATACCGATGCGATTCTGTATTCG
>CANJEY010000177.1 GCA_947472615.1 Beijerinckiaceae bacterium | reverse complement strand
GTTCGTGATCTCTTTCGGGTCGATCTTGGCGAACCATTCGGGGTGTAGTTCATAAACCTGCGGGGTCGAATCGAGCAGGATGTCCGCGTCGTTGGCGCCGCCTTCGTTGTTGGCCGCATAGCGTTGGCTCAACGGGCCGCTCGCCAGCCGGATGAAGTCGCCCTTGACGCCGAACTTCTTGTCGAACGCCGTGACGAGGGTCTTCAGCTGGCCCTCGCTGATCGAGCCATAGAGAAAAAAGCCACCCTCCGCCCGCGCCGCCGCGATGCGGGCCGCGTCGAACTCCTGCGCCTGCGCTCCAGCTACTGAGGCCGCTCCCGCCAGCAGAGCGCCCGACAGTGCTATGCGCGCCCAAAATCCATCAGCCATCTTGGCCTGCCTCCCCGGTCGTTTCGGGCGTCAAATTATCGCATGGGCGGCGCAATGGCGATGCCCGAATTGCGCCGTCCCGGATCAGCTCGCCTTGCGCTTGACGGCTTCCCGATACGACCACTTGTAGGCGTTGATGCGCGTGTACATCAGCGGATCGACCGGACGCCGGGTGTGGGCGTCGAGCCAGTGGCGCAGCAGCAGGCGCTTCTGGGTGGCGGAGTTCTCGAACTCGGACCGGCAGTGCAGGTAGAGATAATTGTTCCAAAGCATCATTTCGCCCGGCTCCAGCATGAAGCGCAGGCCGATGTCGGGCCGGTCGGATAGTTCCATGATCAGGTTGAGCGCTTCCGCCAACTTAGCGGGGAGGGGCTCGCCGCGCTTTTTGGCGGCTTCGCGCATGAAGCTCGCCGCCAGCATGCAGCTGACGACGCCATCAACGTTCGAATAGACCGGAATGCGCTCGTCGGTGAGAGGCTTGTCGGTGAATTTTACTTCCGGGATTGCATAGTAATAGCCTTCATAGAGACTATCGAGCAGATCGGGACGGGTGCGCTGAATCTCGTTATGGATCGCCAGTGTGCTGACCATGCCGCTCATGCCGCCGGACGCCGCCTGACGGATGCACATCAGGCCGATCGATTCCGGCGAGTCCGTATGCCAGTAAAGCTCGCCGGAGCTGCGATAGCCGCGCTTGACCGGATTGGTCTCGTCGTCTTCCACGTAGCCAATGCGGTCGCCGGTCGAACTTTGCACATTGGCGACGCCCAGATGCGTGCCGACGCCCCACCAGACGCGCTCCATGTCGGCCGGCGAAAAACGGTCGGGCGTAACGCCGCGCAGGACGATGGCGCCGCGTCCGCTCTCGACGTTGCGCCGCACATCGGTCAGCAGGGGAGTGGTGCGCGGGTCGTCGAACTGCGCCTGCGTCACGTCCTGAATATCGATGTGCTTCGTCTTCGCGATCAGCGCCTCGAAACCGGCGAGTTCGTCGGCTGTCAGGTCGCGGATCAGACTTTCCTTGCCGCGCGGCAGCGAAGCGCTCGTCCACGCCGCCGGGTGAACGATCTGCTGGCGAAAAACAGGGGTCATGGCCGTTTCCTTGAGATGATCCGCGGCGTTCCGCTTCTTTGGATCTTTGAACTCCCCTGTGTTTGACTAAGTCAAACCCGGCGGCTGTTCAAGGCTTGCCGAAGATGCGCTGCGCTTCCTCGTACATCTTGTCGATCATCGGGAAGTTCTCCTGTGCGAGCGGCTTGACGTTGGCGAGCGCCTTCAGGTCGGGGGCGAGATCCTTGCTGGCGGCTTCGACCATGACGCCGTGGCCGGTCGAGGCGTAAACCTGCTGCGCCTCGTCGGAGAGATAGAAATCGACCAGCAAGCGCGCCGCGTTCGGATGCGGGGCGCCTTTCAGGATCGAAGCCGAATAGGAGCCGTAGGTGGCGCCTTCCGATGGGATCACATACTTCACCGGAAGCCCCTTCAGATTGGGGTAATCCGACAGGATATAGGGAATGTACATGGCGAATTCGCCACGCGCGACGCGACGCGAGGATTCCTGATAGTCGCGCGCGAAGGTGATGTTGTTCGCCGCAAGCTTCTTCAGATATTCGTCGCCGAAAGTGGGGAACAGCATGCGGAACATCACCGCGCCGCCGCCCGACGTGCGCGGATCGTCGCTGAGTATCTTGCCCTTCCATTTCGGATCGGCGAGATCGGCCCAGCTCTTGGGCTCGTCGGCCGGCTTCACCAGACTGGTGTTGACCAGAAAGCCGTAGTTGATGGTGAAGATCGGCACCTGATAATTCGTGACGCGGAATTTGAACGCCTCCTTCACCCGGCTGGCGTTCGGCACCGGCGGCAGCGCATCGACCGACTTGTCGGTTCCGAACGCCATTTCCATGTTGGAAATCGCGTTGTGCATCACGTCGCCAATGTGGCGGTTCGTGGTGGTTTCGATTCGGGCTCGTTCGCGCAATTCGACGCCGCGCGCCGTCCAGTAGTCGATCTTGATGCCGTATTTTTTCTCGAAGGCGGCCGCGATGGCGTTGTGCGTCAACGGTGAGATGTAGCCGGAATAGACCGTGACAGTCCCTTCCTTCTTGGCGTTGGCGATCACCTGTTCCCATTCGGCCGGCGTTTGCGCGCGCGCTTGCCCTGCGGCGAGCGACAGGGTCAACGCAAGACCCGTCATGGCGAATTTCATCATGGTCATCCTCCCAGAATATCCCGGCGCGGGCGCTGATCGCCCCGTTCGCCGCATCAGCCCAGCCTGTAAAGCGCCTTGGCGTTGTCGCGGAAGATGGACTGCCGCGTCGCTTCCGGCAAGCGCACCTTGAACACGTGTTGCGGATCGTCGAAGTCCCAATGCGGATAATCCGTCGAGAACATGATGCGATCCTCGCCGATCTGCCGGATCAGGTCGAGCAGGTGCTCGGCCTTCTCCGGTTCCTCGATCGGCTGGGTGGTGAACCAGACGCGCTCGCGCATATATTCGGATGGCGGGCGCTTCACGTGCGGAACTTCGGAGCGCATGCGGCTCCAGTGATTGTCCATGCGCCAGCTGAAGGCGGGCGCCCAGGCGAATCCGCCTTCGATCATCACCACCTTGAGGCCCGGAAAGCGTTCGAACGCGCCTTCCATCACGAGGCTCATGACGGTCGTCTGCATCGAGTTCACCCACGCGTAGTGGTCTTCGATGTAATAGGTCGTGTTGCCGCTTGCGCCGTTCGGGTAGGGGCCGTAGGCGTGCGTGTGCATGGCGATCGGCAGGCCGTAATGCTGGGCCGCCTCGAACAGTGGCCAGTAGCGTCGCCGGCCGAACGGCTCGATGGAACGGGGCGGAACGGCGATCTGTGCGAAGAACGAATTCTTCACGCAGCGCTCTATCTCCTTGATGGCGGCGGCCGTGTCTTCCTGCGTCAGGCAGATCGTCGCGCGCAGGCGATGATCGCGCTCGCACCATTGTTCGGCCTGCCAATCGTTGAGCGCGGAACAAAAGGCTGCGCCGAAATCCAGATCCATCGTGCTGCTGCCAGCCGACAGGGGCTGCAACATGCCGAACTCGACGCCGTTGGGATCGAGATGCTGCTTCTGCATGAATTCGAGATCGCAGCCAGGCGGCCCGCCGTTCGGCGGAAAGGCGTCCATGCGCGACCCGTTGCCGGCCGACATGCGCGGATAGGGCTGTGTGCCCATGAACGGCTGCGGCAGGCGGATGCCGATTGTATTCATGTGGTCGCGCCAGCGCTTCGGCATGTATTGCGTCAGCTCGGCGTTGGTGCGGCGCGTCGGATGGATGTCGCAATCCACGATCGAGAATTTGGCCGGCTTGTTGAGTGTGCGTTCGAGAACGGGCGTGTTCATGAAAGCGTCTCCCGCAAACGAGGGTAGGCGTTGAGCGGATTGTCGATCAGGATTTTGCGCAACATGGACTCAGGCAGTCCGTCGGGCAGGGCCTCGTCGCCGTCGAACTGGTGATGCGGATAATCGGACGAGAACAGCACCACTTCATCCGATCCGACGTGATCGAAGAAGCGTTCAATATCCTTCGCGCCGGGCGGTGCGTCGAAAGGTTGTAACGTCAGCCGCAGATGTTCGCGAATGATCGCCGGCGGCGGCGTGTTGATCCACGGCACTTCGGTCCGCGTGCCGCGCCAGTCCTTGCCGAAACGCCACATCATGCTCGGCAACCAGGTGACGCCGGACTCGATCAAAACGAGCCGCAAGCCGGGGAATTTCACGAACACGCCCTCGGCCACGAAGCTTGCAAGCTGCGAGCCCATCGCCTGCGACTGCGTGCAGTAATCCTCGACCAGATAGGACGGAAAGCCGCTCTGGGTCGGGGCGACCCTGAACATGCTGCCGGCATGAACCCCAATTGGCAGGCCGTGCTTTTCGGCGGCCTTGTAGAGCGGCCAGTAATAGCGCCGGCCGAGCGGCAATTCGCCCATCGACAGCAGCAGTACTTGCACGAAACGCTTGTCGTGCGCCAGACGTTCAACTTCCTCGGCGGCGAAATCGGGATTTTGCAGCGACACGACGATCGAGGCGCGTAAGCGCGGATCGCGGTCCAGCCATTCCCTGGCGATCCAGTCGTTCAGCGCCCGGCACAGCACGCCGCCGAGATCGCCATTGGTGAGGATCTGCGCGCCGTGGATGAAATTGCAGATCGCGAACTGCAGGCCGAAATGATCCAGCGCCTGCGTCTGCACCGCCTCGAGGCTGACGGCGGGCTTGCCGGCAGCAGGCCGCCAGTCGGGACGGCAGGCGAGATTGGAATTCGGCGGGTAGCTCGTCAGGTCCATATGCTCGATGCCGCGGATGATCATCCCGACCGTCGATTGCCAGACGGGTTCGAGGTAGGGCATCAGCACCGCCGTCGAGGGAACGGACGGGTGAATGTCGCAATCGATCGCGCCTGCGTAGGGGAGTTTCATCGAGCGCTTCCGGGCAATGATTTATCGAAGACTCTTTCACGCCGGACTGGATGCGTCAACGCGGCGCGTCCCGATAAACCACTGAAAGCGTGGGCGCTATCCCACGCCTGAGGTGCGGCCGGGCAGCACAGCCATGAATTCGCACTGGATGTAGGTTCCGTCATCCAGATCGGCGTTCAGCGTCGTGCGGGCCGGCCGCGACGTCTTGTCGGGAAACATCGCCATCCACGAGTCGTTGACGATCTCGCGATGCTTCTTGTCGCCGAGCCAGACAGTGAGCTTGACGATGTCCTCCATCGAGCCTCCCGCCAGTTCCACAGTCTCGCGGATGCTGGCGAACACGTGCGCCACCTGACCTTCGACCGTGGAAGCAAGCTTTCCTGTCGCCGGATCGCGGCCGAAAATGATGCTCGACCACAGGATGTTATCGACCCGGCAGCCGGTCGGGATATGGCCCGACTTGACCACGCCCTTCGAATAGATGCTTTCGCGCCGCGCCATGCTGGTGACCTCAAGCGTCCGCATTCAGCGCTTCGCGCAGCGCGATGCGGCGCGACTGCTTGTACATCTCGTCATAAGGCCGGGGGCCGATCTTGCCCTGCGCAATTTCAAGGCACACGAAGGTCGGCCCGTCCTGCTTGAGCCAGTCGGGCAAGCGTTTCTCGAATTCCGCGATGTCGGACACGGTCGCCGTGTGCGGGAAATGCGCAGCCCGCGCGACGCCCTCGAAGTCGACGTCCTGATTGACGATCGGATGGCCGCCGTTCGCCTCGTAGGTGGCGTTCTTGAAGACGAAGTGCAGGTAGTTCTTAGGCGCCATCTTGCCGACCGTGACGAGCCCGCTGAGGTTCATCAGCAGGCTGCCGTCGCCGTCGAGAATGACGACCTTGCGCTCAGGCCGGGCGATCGCCAGTCCGAGGCCGTGGGAGGACCCGAGCCCCATGGCGCCGACCGAAAAGTAATTCAGCGGCCGGTCATTGACCTCAAGCCAATCCGCGCCAGTGGAATAAACGCCGACGACGATCTCGCGCGTGATATGGCGTTTGAGGATGTTGAGAACCTCGATGCGGTCCATACGGCTCATAGGGGCTTCCCGCCGATCAGAATGGCCAATGATTTGGATGACGCCAAGGCTTCCTCGATCGCCGGCCGGATCAGTGGCACATCGGCGTCCGTCTCGATCAGGATGCGCTTCATGGGCAGGACGTCGAGGATCGGCTCCAGAATGCGGACGCCGTAGCGCTTGGACTTCTGCGGTTCGACGCCGGGTTCCTTGCCGAGCAGGCCGACCATGAAGATCGCAGGCTGCTTCTGCTCCAGCGCGACGCCCCGGATGGCGTTCATGGCGTAGAGAAAGCCCGTGTACTGCACGAGGATCAGGGATTTGATGTCGCCGTAGCTCAGACCGGCGGAAATCCCGAGCGTCTCGTCTTCCTTGCAGACACGGATCAGTTTCAGATCCTTGTCCTGCGCGATGGGGAAAAGCAGGCCCTTGCTGGTGTGCAAATCCGGCACCGACAAAATGTATTGGATGCCAGCGTCCTTGATGGCGCTGATGATGCTTGCGCCATGCAAAGCGGCCGGCGCAGGTTTGGCGTCGTCCATGCGTCTCTCCCCGCCGGGCGGGGCCGCGGCTGTCTCGTGAAGCGTTGGACGCATCCTAGGCCCAAACGCTTCACGCCGGAAGGGTCAACACGCCGCACCACGGCGCGTCGACCGAGACCGGACTCAGCGGCAGAAACGGCGCTCGCCGTAGGGGGTGGTGTACGTGCCGCTGCGCGGATCGAACGAACGATAGCGCTGCGAGCAGTACTCGTACCAGGCGCGGCTGCGCGGCGGCGGAGCACCGTAGCCATCGTCGGCCACTTCCGCGACTCCATAAGCCGGACGGCGGCGCGGCGGAGGGTAATACTCCGGCTCCGGCCGGTTGTTGCTTTGCGACGCGATGATCCCGCCGATGATCAGGCCGGCGGCGCCTGCAGCGATTGCTGCGCCGGCGGCGTTTCCACCGTTGCCGCGGTTGCGTTGGGGCGCCGGACGATTGACGGGCGCTTGCACCGGACGGTTCTGGACGACCGGGCCCTGAGGACGCCGGGCGTTGTTTGGGTTGCCGCCGAACTGCACCGTTTCGATCGACGAGTCGATCGCAGGCATCGGCAGGGCAGGCAGGGCTGAGGCCTGCGCGGCCATCAGGGCGAAGATCGCCCCCGCAGAAATCATCGTCGACTTGAAACGCATCACTTTCCCTTTCGCAAGGTCGCTCGCCGGTCGGGCGCGCTCCGTTAACCTATCCATAACGGGGGCGTTTTGACAGCGAAAAAGGCGAAGGTCAGGCCGTTATCGAGTCGATTTCCGTCATCTCGGCGTCGGTCAGTTTCCACGATGCCGCCTTGATATTGGCTTCAATTTGCTCAGGTTTTGTGGCTCCGGCGATGACGCTCGCCACGAACGGCTTGCAGGCGAGCCAACTGAAGGCGAGTTCGAGCAGCGTATGGCCGCGTTGCGTCGCGAATGCCCGCAGCGTCTCCACCTTTCGCCAGTTCTGGTCGGTCCAGTAGCGGGTCATGTAATTGCCGCCGCTGGCGTAGCGCGTTCCGGCCGGGGCGGCCTCGTCCTGCCGGTATTTTCCCGTCAGCAGACCGCTGGCGAGCGGAAAATATGGCAACAGGCTCATGCCGCAGGCCTGCATGGCGGGCGCGAGTTCCTTTTCGGCGTCGCGCACGAGCAGGCTGTATTCATCTTGACACGACTGGAAGCGCTCCAGTCCGCCGCTGCGCGAGATCCAGTGCGCCTGCACGACCTTCCAGGCAGGGTGATTGGAAACTCCGATGTAGCGGACCTTGCCCTGTCGCACGAGATCGTCGAACGCCCGCAGCGTCTCCTCCATCGGAGTCAGCGGATCCTGCTTGTGTAGTTGATACAGATCGATCCAGTCGGTTTGCAGGCGCTTCAGGCTCGCCTCCACCGCCTGCATGATGTAGCGCCGCGATCCGCCGCGATTCATCTCGCCGCCGCTCATCGGCCACGAGAACTTCGTGGCGAGCACGATGTCCTTGCGGCGCGCGCCGAACGATTGCCCCATCAGGGTCTCGGAGCCGCCGCCATTGCCGTACATGTCGGCAGTGTCGAACAGCGTGATCCCGGCGTCGATGGCGCGGTCGATGACGGCCTGCGTCGCGGCGAGATCGAGCCGGCCGCCAAAATTGTTGCAGCCGAGCCCCACCACCGAGACGCGCAGGCCCGACGTTCCAAGATTTCTGAATTCCATTCGTGTTCTCCGCTGTTGATCGCATTGGACAGCGTCGGCGCGTTAATTTCAACCGGACTTGTCGGCGATGGAGCTCCGTCCTACGTTTTCAGCACGGAGATTGATGATGCAGCTGTCCACGCGTGCGAACGAATCCGCCGAATTGCTGGCGGGCCTGCTGGCGTCCAGCGATAGCGTCGTGGCGTTCACAGGCGCGGGCATATCGACCGAAAGCGGCATCCCGGATTTTCGTTCGCCGGGCAGCGCGTGGAAACACAATTCGCCGCTTTCGTTTCAGGATTTTCTGACAAGTGAGGCGCTGCAGGTTGAGGCATGGCGTCGCAAGTTCGCGATGGACGATCTCTATCGCGGCGCTCAGCCTTCGACGGGTCACAAGGTGCTGGCGCGGCTTGCGCACGCCGGTCGCCTCGACGGCGTCATTACGCAGAACATCGACGGACTGCATCACGATTCCGGTTTGACGGACGAGCAGATCGTCGAACTGCATGGCAACGGCACTTACGCGAAATGTCTCGTGTGCGGGGTGCGGCTGGAACTCGCGCCGATCCGCGAGAAACTTGAGGCGACCG
>CANJEY010000176.1 GCA_947472615.1 Beijerinckiaceae bacterium | reverse complement strand
GGACAGTTTCAGGAAGACAGCGGCGATTTCGACGCCGATCTGTTCCGCCGCACGGTCGATCTCAACCTCACCGGCACGGCGAATTGCCTCGCGCCGCTCCTGCGCGCGATGCGGGCGCGCGGGCGCGGTCAGATCGCCATCAACGGTTCGTCGGCCGGTTACGGCGGCATGCCGGAGGCGATTTCCTATGGGGCCAGCAAGGCGGCGCTAATTCACCTCGCCGAGAGCCTTTGCCTCGTGTGCGAGCCGCAGAACGTGATGGTGCAGCTCGTGTCGCTGGGTTTTGTCCGCACGGCGCTGACGGACCTCAACCGTTTCCCGATGCCGTTCATGATGCGGCCCGAACAGGCCGCTCGGCGCATCTGCGACGGCTTCGCGCGCGCCGGGTTCGAGATCGTTGTGCCGCGCCGGCTGATCTGGAACCTGAAGGCGTGGCGGCATCTGCCCTACAGCGCCTATTTCGCCATCGTGCGCGCCACGACCAGCGAGCGCGTGCGGCGCCTGCCGACGTTTCAGTATCCGGACGACAAGTAAGCGCGGTCCGTCGCGTCAACGACGCTTAGAGCGTGCCGAAATTCCAATGTCGGCCTCGTGCTTCGAGACGCGCTGCTACGCAGCGTTCCTCAGCATGAGGGCCTTGAGAATTTGCAAATGATATATTGAGGCTTGCAGAAAAGCCCTTGAGGCAGGCTCAAATTGCAAAATAGCCCCTCATGCTGAGGAAGCCGCGCAGCGGCTGTCTCGAAGCACGAGGGGCGTATCAGCAGACTGTCAGCTTACTTCGCGCCGCTCGCCTTCAGGAAGAACGACGGATCGAACAGGCCGTCCAGCGGCACGTCCTTGTCGAGCGTGCCAATCGAGACCTGGAACGATTGCATCTTCGCCGTCGCCGACATGATCGTGCGCGGATCTGCGACGAATTTCGATGCCGGCGAGCCGAGCGCCTTCACGATCGTGTCGGTATCCACGATGCCCTTGCCGAGCGCCGCCTCGATGGCGGGCGCAGCGCGCTTCGGGTCAGTCTTGATGAGGTCGGTCGCCTTCACCACGCCATCGACCAGCGTCTGCACGGCGGTCGGATATCTGGCGAGGAACGCGCCCGACACCGCCACCACTGTACCGGGCTGATCGGGGAACATCTCGCCGCCCAGCGCGACGATCTTGATGCGCGGATCGCGCTGGGTGACGATCGTGTCGGTGGGTTCGCGGATCGTTGCGCCGTCGACCGCGCCGGCGAGCAACGCCTGCTGCGTCGCGTCAATGCCCATCGGGACGATCTCGACGTCGGCCTTTTCGGTCTTGGTCGCTTCGTTCAGCCAGTAGGAGAGTGTGGTGTGCGGCACCGAACCGGGCGGTTGCGTGGCGACGCGCGCCGCCTTGCCGGTGTCGGCCTTGAACTTCTTGAACGCGTCCGCCGGCTTCACGCCATTGGCGAAATAGGGCGCGAGCTTGGGTCCGGCCGCGACGGTCATTTCTTCAACCGCAGTGGCGGTCAGCACGCGCACGTCAATGCCCTTCGAGCGCGCCACGCCGAGCGGCGCGACGCCTGCGACATAGACGTCGATCGAGCCGGACGCCAAGGCTTGGATCATCACCGGGCCGGATTCGAATGTGGTGAACTTGAAGTCGAGGCCGGGGGCCAGCTTCTCCTTGTCGAGCACGAACAATTGCGACGCGCCCAGCACCGGAATCACCCCGACCCGGACAGGAACGGACTGCGCGAAGGCTGGCGCAGCCAGCGCGAGGCCAGCGGCGATCAGGGCGGCGCGGCGGGTAAAGACGGACATGGGAGGCTCCAAAAGGGGACTGGTATGGTCGTCTTTTAGACTATCCACTCGTCATTGGAAACTATCGCACGTCGATGGCGAACCGGACCGATGCGCGTCATTCAATCCTTCCCATTTGCTGATTGCCTTAGGCAGTTCTCAGCGTCGCCCGTTCACGCGTCAAGGCCACGCTTCGGCTGGACTCCTCGCGCCCCCGCTCCTATCGTCCCGGCGCTGACAACCGGGGGAACGCATGGGACGGCTGGATCGCTGCTACAATATCGAGGATCTGCGCCTCGCGGCCATGAAGCGGTTGCCCAAGGGCGTATTCGAATATCTCGACAAGGGCACCGAAGACCAGATCTCGCTGCGCAACAACCGCCGCGCCTTCGAGGAACTGAAGCTGCGCAATCGGGTGCTGGCGGATGTCTCCGACGTGAAGATGAACTCGGAAATCTTCGGCAAGCCGGTGTCGATGCCGTTCGCTATCGCCCCCACGGGCATTGCGGGTCTGTGCTGGTACGAGGGCGAGTTCGAGCTGGCGAAAGCCGCCGCCAAGGCCGGCGTGCCGTTCACGCTGGCGACGGGCTCCAACACCAGCATGGAGAAGGTGGCGAAGGAGGCCGGCGGCCGCCTCTGGTTCCAGCTCTACATGTGGCGCGAGAAGGAGCTTTCGTACGAGCTCGTCAAGCGCGCCGCAGACGCCGGCTTCGAGGCGCTCGTGTGGACCGTCGACATCGGCCATGGGGCGAACCGCGAGCACAACGCCCGCAACGGCTTCTCGACGCCCTACAAGCTCAACATGCGCTCCACCATCGACGTGCTGCGCCATCCCGAATGGCTGGCGACCGTGCTCGGGCGTTATCTTGCGACCACCGGCATGCCGACGCACGAGAACTATCCGGCGAAATACCGCCAGACCATTACAGGCAAGAAGAACATTGAAAAGGCGGTGCGCGCCGACAAGGTGAGCTGGGCCGACGTCGACATTCTGCGCCAGATGTGGCCCGGCAAGCTCATCCTGAAAGGCCTGCTGCATGGCGAGGATGCGGCGGAGGCGCTGCAGCACGGCGTTGACGCCATTGTGGTGTCGAACCACGGCGGCCGCAACATGGACTCGGCCGACGCCACGATCGACGTGCTGCCCGAGATCGTCGACGCCGTCGGCGGGAAGACCAAGATCATCGTCGACAGCGGCATCCGCCGCGGCAGCGACATCGTGAAGGCGATCGGGCTCGGCGCAGACCTCGTGCTGGCCGGTCGCCCGACCCTCTACGGCGTCGGCGTGGGCGGGCAGGAGGGAGCCGAGAAGGCGCTGTCGATCCTCAAGGCCGAGATGCGCCGCACGATGGCCTATCTGGGCAAGCAGCGGGTGAGCGAACTGGATCGCAGCATCTTCAAGAAGGTCCAATCGCTTCTGTAAGTGGTGCGCTTTCCTCCCCACAGGGGAGGGATCGAGGGCGGGGACAGTGGGCAGGGCGCTGACGGCGGTTTTGATAGAAAGCGTATTGCGGGCAATCTCGGTTCTGCCATCAAGCGTTCGACGCCTTCAAACCCCACCCTTTGTCCCTCCACCGTCGGGAGGGAAGTGCGCGCCGCTTGATCGCCACCTGACGCGCCGCGCAAGGCCTGTTACCATCGCGCATGGCGTCGCATCCGCGCAAAGGCTCATGGTCGAAGCCGCTGGCCGAGTTCGTCGGCAGGGCGATCGATCCCGTGCTGGCGAAACAGGGGTTCGGGCAGTCGGAAATCGTCATGGCCTGGCCCGGCATCGTCGGGGCGCGGTTGGCGGGCGTGTCGGAGCCGCTGCGGTTGCAATGGCCATCGCGCGGCCGCCACCCCGCACCCGACGCGCCGCCGCAACCCGCGACGCTGATCATCCGGGTCGAGAGCGGCTTCGGGCTGGAGTTGCAGCACCTCGCGCCGCTGGTGATCGAGCGAATCAATGGCCGGCTCGGCTGGCGCTGCGTCGGCAAGCTGGCGTTCCGGCAGGGGCCGCTGGCGGGCCATTCGTCCGCGCGGCCCGTGCGGCCGAAGATCGACCCTGCCGCCGCCCGCAAGGCCACCGACGAGACCGCCGCCGTGGAGGATCCGGGCCTGCGCGCCGCGCTCGCCCGGCTCGGATCACGGGTTTATTCGTCTCCGCGCGCGAAAACGTGAATGAAAACCGTCTGGAGCGCTTGCGCCCCGCCCGGCCCCTTGCCACATTCGGCCAAATTCGACCGTTAGCTTCGCCTCATCGTTTCGGCCAAGCTGGCCCCATCCAAGGACTGAGCGCATGACCTTTTCCGTGACCCCGGACCGCCGCCGCTTCCTCGAAGGCGCGGGCGCGCTCGGCCTCACCGCCGCTGCCATCGCGGGCTTCGCGACCCCCGCTGGCGCGCAGGGCGCGGCGGTCTCCAACGACCTCCTGATGGCCGAAGGCGCGCTGCCGGACGTCTGGCTCGGCTCCAAGGACGCGCCCGTCACGGTGATTGAATACGCCTCCATGACCTGCCCGCACTGCGCGGCCTTCCACGCCGAAACGTATCCGGCGCTGAAGAAAG
Source organism: Beijerinckiaceae bacterium (assembly GCA_947472615.1). Lineage (GTDB taxonomy): Bacteria > Pseudomonadota > Alphaproteobacteria > Rhizobiales > Beijerinckiaceae > Terripilifer. The sequence goes on along the minus strand of CANJEY010000176.1, from coordinate 4,377 downwards.
ACTATATCGACACCGGCAAGGTGCGGTTTTCGCTGCGCGAATTCCCGTTCGATCCGCTCGCCACCGCCGGCTTCATGCTGGCCCGCTGCTCCGGGCCGGACAAGCGCAACGCCATGATCGATCTGCTGTTCGCCCAGCAGAAGAACTGGGCTTTCACGGACAAGCCGTTCCAGGGCCTTTCGACGCTCGTGAGGCAGACCGGCATGTCGCAGGACACGTTCGAGACCTGCCTGAAGGACCAGAAGCTCTATGACAACGTCAACGCCGTGCGCGATCTGGCGGCGCAGAAGTTCAGCGTCGACGCCACCCCCACGTTCTTCATCAACGGCAAGAAGGCGGCGGGCGAGATGACCATTCAGGAAATGGCCAAGCTGTTCGCTCCCTATCTGAAGAGCTGAGGCGGCGGCCGGCTCCGGCCGGTCGAAAATCAGTCTTTTCGGGCGTTTCTCACAGGAAATTACGCCGCAAATCTTGCGTACGCGCAGGGTTTGTGACGCCTTGACCTGTGGGCCGCCGACCGCCGCGAATCGCGCCGGGAGCCAAAGGGCGGCGCATCGGGTGCAAGCGTCGGGGTGCAAGTAAAGCGGGCTGAACGCCGGAACCGCGGCCGCGGGACGAGGCGCCAGCGCGCGAGGAGTCGAGAATGAGGTTCAACCGGCTCAGACTCGCAGGCTTCAAGAGCTTCTGCGAGGCGACCGATTTTCACATCGAGCCGGGCCTGACGGGCGTCGTCGGGCCGAACGGATGCGGCAAGTCGAATCTCGTCGAGGCCATGCGCTGGGTCATGGGCGAGAATTCGTACAAGAACATGCGCGCCTCCGGCATGGACGACGTGATCTTCTCAGGCTCCGGCAACCGGCCCTCGCGCAACACCGCCGAAGTTGGCCTCGTGCTGGACAATTCCGACCGCACCGCGCCGGCCGCGTTCAACGACGCGGACATTCTCGAAGTCACGCGGCGCATCGAGCGCGAGGAAGGCTCGACCTACCGGATCAACGGCAAGGAAGTCCGCGCCCGCGACATCCAGCTTCTGTTCGCCGACGCCTCCACCGGCGCGCGTTCCCCCGCCATGGTGCGGCAGGGCCAGATCGGCGAGATCATTTCGGCGAAGCCGCAGCAGCGCCGCCGCATCCTCGAAGAGGCGGCTGGCGTCGCCGGCCTGCATTCGCGCCGGCATGAGGCTGAACTGCGCCTGAAGGCGGCCGATGACAATCTGCGCCGCCTCGAAGACGTTCTGAAGCAGATCGACGAGCAGGTCGAGAGCCTGAAGCGGCAGGCCCGGCAGGCGACGCGCTACAAGGGGCTGGCGGCCGACATTCGCCGCAACGAGGCGTTGCTGCTGCATATCGCCCACAAGCGCATCGGCATTGAACTCGCCGGCGCGGAACACGCGCTCGAAGCATCCGTGCGCGACGTCGCCGAACGCACGCGCCAGCAGGCCGAGGCCGCGCGCCTGCAGGCGATCGCCGCCTACCATCTGCCGCCGCTGCGCGAGGAAGAACAGAAAGCCAGCGCCGTTCTGCAGCGCCTCGTGCTGGCGCGCGACCAGCTCGAATCCGAGGAAAAGCGCGCCAAGGATCGCTCCGCCGAACTCGAGCGCCGCATCCATCAATTGTCGGGCGATCTGGCGCGCGAGAAGTCGCTGATCGACGACGCGGCCGGCGTGCTGGCGAAACTCGACGCCGAGGCCGAGGACATCGAGCGCCTGTCGGACGCCTCCGCCGACCACGAATTTGACGCCAAGGCGAAACTCGCCGACGCCGAAGGCGCGCTGGCCGAAGCCGAAAAGACTCTCGTCGAGGCGCAGGCGGCGATCTCCGACCTCAATTCCCGCCGCGCCACGCTCGACGCCGCGCTGCGCGACGAGACGCAGCGCCTCGCGCGGTTCGAGGCCGAACTCGCCAAGGTCTCCGATGAACTCGTCGCCCTCAAGGGGCAGGTGACGAGCGACGACGAAATGGAGACGCTCGCCGAGGCAGCCGAACTCGCCAGCGCCGCCGTCGAGGAAGCCGAGACCCGCGCGCTCGACGCCGAGGCCCGGCACGCGCAGGCGCGCGATCTCGAATCCGCCTCGCGCGGTCCGCTCGCCGACGCCGACAAGCGCGCCCAGCGTCTCGAAACCGAAGTGCGTACGCTGACCAATCTGCTCGCCAGCGCGGCGAGCGATCTGTGGCCGCCGGTGGTGGAAGAAATCACGGTCGAGAAGGGCTACGAGGCGGCGCTGGGATCGGCGCTTGGCGATGACCTCGACGCCTCCACCAATCCGTCCGCGCCCGCGCACTGGTCGGTGCTTGGCGACGCCACCAGCGATCCGGCGCTGCCGCCCGGCGTCGAGCCGCTGTCGACGCTGGTGAACGCGCCCGCGCCGCTGGCCCGCCGCCTGTCGCAGATCGGCATCGTGATGCGCACCGAGGGCGCGCATCTGCAGAAGCTGCTCAAGGTCGGGCAGCGTCTCGTGTCGAAGGAAGGCGATCTGTGGCGCTGGGACGGCTTCACGGCCGCCGCCGAAGCCCCGACGCCGGCGGCCAAGCGCCTCGCCGAAAAGAACCGCCTTGTCGATCTGCGCGTCGAGGCCGAGATCGCCCGCGCCGCCGCCGACGAATTCAAGGGCCGCTCCGAAGTGGCGCAGGCCGCGCTGCGCGCCGCCGCGGCCGCCGAGGCCGAGGCCCGCAACGCGCTCCGCATGATGCAGCGCAGCGCCCAGGAGGCGCGCGACCGCGCCGCCGACGCCGAGCGCCGCCGCGCGCAGGTGGCGGCCCGCGTGTCGGCGCTGGTGGAAGGCCAGTCGCGCCTGACGCAGACCTGCGAGGAAGCGCGCGAAAAGCGCGCCGAGGCCGCGGGCGCGATCGAGAGTCTTGCGCCGCCGCAGCAACTGGTGAATCGGCTGGAGCGCGTGCGCGCCGTCACCGCCACCTGCCGGGCCGAAGCCGCCGAGGCGCGCGCCGCCCTGCAGGGACTGGTGCGCGACGGCGAGCAGCGTATGCGCCGCCGCGACGCCATCATCGCCGAGCGCGGTTCATGGGACGAGCGGCGCGGCCGCGCCCACAATCAGATCGACGCGCTGGAGACCCGCCTCGAGGAAGCGCGCGAGGAACGCGAGACGCTGGCCGACGCGCCCGAACTGTTCCTCGAGAAGCGCCGCTCGCTGATGAACGAGATCGAGGCGGCGGAAGTCGCCCGCAAGGAGGCGTCCGACCGGCGCGCACAGGCCGAAACCGCGCTGGCCGAAAGCGACCGCGCCGCCCGCATGACGCTCGACGCCATGGCGTCGGTGCGCGAACAGCGCGCCCGCGTCGAGGCGCAGGTCGAGGGTCTGCGGGCGCGGCGTGATTCCATCGTCAAGACCATCGCCACCGATCTCGAATGCGAGCCCGAAGGCGCGGCCGCGCTGGCGGGCGTCAAGCCCGGCGACGATCTGCCCGATCCGGAAAAGATCGAGCGCCGTCTCGAAAACCTGAAGCAGGATCGCGAGCGCGTCGGCGCCGTGAACCTGCGCGCCGACGACGAACTGATCGAGGTCGAGAAGAAGCGCGACGATCTGGTGCGCGAGCGCGACGATCTTACCGAGGCGATCCGCAAGCTGCGCGTCGCGATCCAGAATCTCAATCGCGAGGGCCGCGAGCGCCTCGTGGCGGCGTTCGATGTGGTCAATGGCCACTTCAAGGAACTGTTCACGACGCTGTTCGGCGGCGGCGCGGCGGAATTGCAGCTCGTCGAATCCGACGACCCGCTCGAAGCCGGTCTCGAAATCCTCGCCCGCCCGCCGGGCAAGAAGCCCTCGACCATGACGCTTCTTTCGGGCGGCGAGCAGGCCCTCACCGCCATGTCGCTGATCTTCGCGGTCTTCCTCACCAATCCGTCGCCGATCTGCGTGCTCGACGAGGTGGACGCGCCGCTCGACGATTCCAACGTCGAACGCTTCTGCGACCTGCTCGACGAAATGCGCAAGAAGACCGACACGCGTTTCGTCACCATCACCCACAACCCGATCACCATGGCCCGCATGGACCGCCTGTTCGGCGTCACGATGGCCGAACGTGGCGTGAGCCAGCTCGTCAGCGTCGATCTCGCGGCGGCGGAGGTGATGGTGGCGGCGGAGTAGGGGCGGGGAATCCTTCTCCCGTCATGGACGGGAGAAGGTGGCCCTTGCGTCAGCAAGGGTCGGATGAGGGCCTTTGGCGGCGGGCAGCTTTCAAGTCGATTGTCACGGCGCGTCCCTCATCCGTCAGGCTTCGCCTGCCACCTTCTCCCGCGCGCGCGAGAAGGATTGCGCGCCGGATGCGCGCCGCCGCCCATCCGCTATAGTGTCGATTCGATACTCTCGGCGGGGACGCATCATTGGCCGGCAATACGCTCTACTACGGCGACAATCTGGCG
>CANJEY010000175.1 GCA_947472615.1 Beijerinckiaceae bacterium | reverse complement strand
TCGTCGACCAGCGCGTCTGGAGGCTGAATCCGCAGTTTTATTCCTACACACTGAGCAAGGCCGGTCTCTGGGCCGCGACGCAGACGATGGCGCAAACCTTCGCGCCCCGAATCCGGGTCAACGCGGTTGGACCGGGACCAGTGCTGCCGAACGATGCCCTGCATGCCGACGCGTTTGAGCAGGAAGTGGCGGGCCTGCCGCTGGCGCGCTCCGTTGCGGTGGAGGATATCGCCGATGCGGTGGCGTGGCTGGCGAAAGCCCGCAGCGTCACCGGCCAGATGATCGCCGTCGATGGCGGCCAGCACATCGGCTGGCGCACGCCCGATATCGTGGAATGATCAGTCGGCGGTGGGGAGGCGGCGGATCGTGAATTCGATCTCGTCGTCCGGCATCACCTGCCAGAACTCGATCTCGGTCATATACGCGGCCTTTGGAAAGCGCTCGAACCATTCGCGCGCTTTTTCGCGCGCTTGCGGACGCGGCAGGCGAAACGTCTCACGCCGCCAGGCGCTGGTTTCCTGCGTCTTGGAGCGCGACGTGCGACGGCTGCGCTCACCGAGCGACCGCGCTATATCCCGGGGATTTCTGCGGGGCCCTTCCATACGCAACTCCGGCCTGACCTGCTCAATATAACGCAGGAGCGTGCCGAACCGTGAGTCGATTCGATTCTCAACCGGCCGTGGCGGCGGCGAGCATCCGGTCGAGGTCCGTCGGATCGGTCGTGAATCCCGACGCGATCCAGTCGCCCTGTAATTTCGCCAGCGCGGCCCCCATGGCGGGACCAGGCTTCAAGCCGCGCGCGATCAGGTCGGCGCCCCGGAACGGCAGGCTGGGTTCTGGCGCCTCGCGCAGAAAGGCGTCCGCCGTCCCGAAAGCGGAATCGTCGGGCTCCGCCCGGCTTTCGGCCCAAACCAGACGCAGCGCGTCGAGCGACGCCTGACGTCCGGCGCGAAACAGCATCGTCTTGAGGGCGAGTTCGCCCGGCGGCGACGCGATCCCGCGCCATTTCGTCAGAGCATGGGCGGCGCGCTGCAGCCGCAGGTGTTCGTCGTTCGAGAGGCGCAGGGCGTCGAGCAGGGTCGCGGCGTCTTCGACGACCTGCACCCGCAACGCCGCCAGTCGCAGGATCGGATCGGCGGCTTCGCCCCGCGCTGTCCCGATCGCCGCGGCGCGGGCCAGACGGGCGGCGTGCGGGACGCCGCCCAGCAGCGGCCCCAGAATGCCGGTTCCGGCGACGTCGGCCACGACCGCCGCGCCGCGCCGCGCGATGAGCAGTTTCAGCATCTCGGCCCGCACCCGCTCGCGAGACAGCCGCCCGAGCCCATCGCGTTCGGCGATGACGGCGTGGAACGCGTCCGCATCCATCTCGCCTTCTCCGAAGGCGGCGTGAAAGCGGAAGAACCGCAGAATGCGCAGATAGTCTTCGCGGATGCGCTGGCGCGCCTGCCCGATGAACCGCACATGGCGGCGCTCGATGTCGGCGACGCCGCCCGTGCAGTCAAACAGGCGGCCGTCGCGAGACACCGACAGGGCGTTCATGGTGAAGTCGCGGCGCAGCGCGTCTTCCTCGAAACTGCGGCCGAAGCGGACGACGGCGCGGCGTCCGTCCGTTTCGACATCGTGGCGCAGCGTCGTCGCCTCGAAGGTTTCACCCTCCACCAGCACCGTCACGGTGCCGTGGTCGATTCCGGTCGGGATCGTGCGCAGGCCGGCCTTCTGCGCGCGGCGAATGATTTCCGGCGGCTCGGCGGTCGTGGCGAAGTCGATTTCGTGAACATGCGCGCCCAGCAGCGCATTGCGGATTGCGCCGCCGACGATGCGGGTTTCTTCCCCGTTGCCGTCGAGCGCCTCGAACACCCGGATCGCCTTGGGGTCGTCGAGAAAGCCGGCGCCGACCAGACGCCCGCCGACGACGCGGGCGCTCACCGGTAGAGCCTCTCGTAGAGATGGCGCAGCATGCCGGCGGTCGCGCCCCAGATATAGCGCTCGCCATATGGCATGGCCAGAAACGTGCGGCCGTCGTTGCTGCGGGTGATGCGCTGGTGGTTGCCGGGCTCCATCAGGAACGACAAGGGCACCTCGAAGGCGTCGTCCACCTCCTGACGATTGATGGTCAGGTCGAATGGCGGCGTCACGATCGCCACGATCGGGGCGATGCGGAAGCCGGTGCCGGTGTAGTAATAATCCATATAGCCGATCGGCTCGATATGCCGGCCCGACAGGCCGATCTCTTCCTCGGCTTCGCGCAGCGCGGCTTCCACGGCCGTTTCTGGCGGATCGATCTTGCCGCCCGGAAATGCGATCTGGCCGGCGTGCTTGCGTAGCGCACCGGAGCGCTGCGTCAGCAGGATCGTGACGCCGCTCTCGTGCGCCACGACCGGAATCAGAACCGCCGCGCCCAGCGCCGCCGCCAACGCCTCGGGCGGCAGCGGTCGGCTCCACAGCGCGTGATCGCCCGGCACGTCGCCGCCCGTGATGCGGATCGGCGGCGGTTCGCGATGCAGCTTTCCCTCGGCCCGGCGGCGAAAATCCGCAGCTCCGAAGTCGAATTGCAAGGAAGGCGGCGATTCCGCCGTGTCGGTCACGTCAGCCCCTCGATTTCGTCCGCGGGCGCCATGGGAAAGAACTCGCCGCCGGACGCCACTCCATACATCGCGCGCCCGGCGATGTCGCGGGTTTCGCCACGCTCAACGAGATCGAAAAACAGCGAGCGCTTGACCAGCGCCCGCAGGCCGTTTCGAACGTCCACATAGGGCTTCAGCCCGCCCGAAGGCCCGGGCTCGAACGTCAGCGGGTGATTCGCGTCGACAGTGACGAAATCGTCAACGTTGGTGCGAAACCGCAGCGCGTTGCCACCCGGATTTTCGTCCACAAAGAGTTCAACGGCCACGAACGGCGCGTCTTCGACCTCGACGGCGACCATTTCGACCGGGGTGACGAGCACGTGACGATCGGGATCGCGTCGCAGGATCGTCGAAAACAGCCGCACCAGCGCCGGCCGCCCGATCGGGCTGTCTTGATAGAACCAAGTGCCGTCGCGGGCGATGCGCATGCCGATTTCGCCGCAAAACGGCGGATTCCAGAGGTGAACCGGCGGCAATCCGCGCGCGCCCGGCGCGGCCGATTGCGCCTGCGCGGCGGCTGCGCTCAGTCCGGCAAGACCTTTGCCGGCCGTCTTGCCATCGGGTTGCGCGGTTTCGGTCATATTGTTGCGCTTTTCTGACATGCAGGTGCGTGTTTCAGAATTGTGATGCCCGGCGCATCGACAATGCGCGCGGGGCATCTAAACTGTCCCCGGATAGTTAGGCCATTTGCGTCCGGACGAAAGGGCCGAGCCCGCCCGGGCGCAGTGCGATGCGGAAGGTGACCGGCTCCGCCGGTCGAGCGAGGAGGTTTGATGAGCGCCACCCTGGACAACAGCGCCACGTCGCTCGAGGCGGCGATCCTGCGAACGGCGGAAAGCGCGCTGGAAAAGGTCGCAGCCGCCCGCGCCGGCATCCGCACCGTGATCTTCGGGCAGGAGCAAGTAGTCGAGGAAGCGCTTGTGACGCTCATCGCCGGCGGCCACGGTCTGCTGGTCGGGGTGCCGGGGCTCGCCAAGACGAAGCTGGTCGAAACGCTCGGCACCGTTCTGGGCCTCGACGCCCGCCGCGTGCAGTTCACGCCCGACCTGATGCCGGCCGACATTCTCGGCTCGGAAATTATGGAAGAGGCGCTCGACCGCAGCCGCGCGTTCCGCTTCGTGCGCGGCCCGATCTTTGCGCAATTGCTGATGGCGGACGAAATCAACCGCGCCAGCCCGCGCACCCAATCGGCGCTGCTTCAATCGATGCAGGAATATCATGTCACGGTCGCGGGCGAACGCCACGATCTGCCGCGTCCGTTCCACGTACTCGCCACCCAGAACCCGCTTGAGCAGGAAGGCACCTATCCTCTGCCGGAAGCGCAGCTCGACCGCTTCCTGATGCAGATCGACGTGCTCTATCCCGATCGCGACGCCGAACGCCGCATTCTGATCGAGACGACCGGCGAGTCGGAGGTCAAGGCCAAGCCGGCCATGAACGCAGAAGACTTGATGACGATCCAGCGTCTCGTGCGCCGCCTGCCGGTCGGCGAAAGCATCGTCGAGGCGATTCTCGACATCGTGCGCTCGGCCCGTCCGGGCGAGGGCGACGCGACCATCACACGGCACATCGCCTGGGGTCCGGGTCCGCGCGCCGCTCAGGCGCTGATGCTGGCGAGCCGCGCCCGCGCGCTCGTCGACGGCCGCTTGTCGCCGTCACTCGACGACGTTGTATCGCTCGCAACGCCAGTGCTGAAGCACCGCATGGCGCTGACCTTCGCGGCCCGCGCCGAAGGCGAGACGATTCAGGGCGTCATCGGCCGTCTCACAGAGAGGTTCCGCGTGTAGCATGGCGGACGCCCGTCTTCTCGACGAACAGGAACTACGCGCCGATGGGCGTCATGAACTTGGCGCGCTCGATCTGGCGCGGCGGCTTCCGAGCCTGATCGTCGCCGCGAAGGACGTGGCCGCGACCGTCATGCATGGCGTGCACGGACGCCGCCGCGCCGGCGTCGGCGAGACGTTCTGGCAGTTTCGTCCGTTCACGATGGGTGAAGCCACGAGCCGCATCGACTGGCGACGTTCCGCACGCGACGACCGTGTTTATGTGCGCGAACGCGAATGGGAAGCCGCGCACACGATCTGGATCTGGATCGATCGATCGCCGTCCATGGCTTATGTGTCGTCGCTCGCGATGCAGCCGAAGATCGACCGCGCCATCACGCTCGGCCTCGCCTGCGCCGATCTTCTGGTGCGGGGCGGCGAGCGCGTCGGCGTTCCGGGACTGACCCGCGCGCTGGCGACGCGCAACATCATCGAGCGGCTGGCCGAGGCCATGACCGAGGAGACGCGCCGCCCGGGCTTCGTTCCGGCGGAGCTGCCGCCGCCCCACGCGCTAGCGCCACGCACGCAGGCCGTCATTCTGAGTGATCTTCTGACCGATCCGGCGCAGGTGACGCAGACGATTCATTCCATGTCGTCGCGCGGCGCCCTCGGCCACGTGGTGATGATCGCCGATCCGGTGGAAGAGACATTTCCGTTTTCCGGCCATACGGAATTTCTCGATGTCGACAGCAGCGCGACGCTGCGCGTCGGCGAGGCCGAAACATTTCGCGCCGATTACATCAACCGCCTTGCGGCCCATCGCGACGCGGTGCGCACCGCCGCCATGTCGCGGGGGTGGAGCTTCACGATCCATCGCACCGACCGGCCCGCGTCCGAAGCGCTGCTCGCATTGCGGATGCAGATCGAGGCGGGGCATTCGCTCGGCTCTTACCGGGAGGCCGTGTGATGTTCGGTCTGCCGCTCGGCTTCTCCGCGCCCTTCGTTCTCACCGCGCTCGCACTGCTGCCGGTGCTTTGGTATCTGCTGCGCATCACGCCGCCGCGCCCGCGTCAGGTGGCGTTCCCGCCGCTGAAACTGATTCTCGATCTGAAGCCGAAGGATGAGACGCCGGCCCGAACGCCGTGGTGGCTGCTCGTGCTGCGACTGGCGCTGGCCGCGCTCGTCATTCTGGCGATGGCGGGACCGATCTGGAATCCGCTGCCCGCCAGCGAAGGCCAGAGGGGACCACTGCTGGTCGTGCTCGACGACAGTTGGGCGGCTGCGCCGCAATGGGATCAGCGCGTTATCGCCATCAACGAGCGCATCGCGTCCGCCACGCGCGACGGCAGGCCGAGCGCTCTGCTGGCGATTTCGGACGGCGCGCGCGACGTGGTGCTGTCGGATTCGACGCGCGCGACCGAGCGGCTGCGCGCCATGAAGCCTGCGCCCTATCTGCCCGACCGCATGCCTGCGCTGCAAGCGATCACGAAATTTCTCACGACCAACAAGCAGGCCGAGATCGTCTGGTTCGCAGATGGAATCGCGGGCGGCAATGCCCGCGCCTTCGCCGAAGGACTGGTGAAAGCCGCCGGCGATCAGACCGTGCACATCGTGCGCGGCTCGCATACGCCGTTGGCTCTGGGCGGCGCGGATAACGCGCCCGGCGCGCTCGAGGTGCGCGTGTTGCGCGCCGATGCGAGCGGGGCGGGCAGCGGACAATTGCGCGCCTACGACCTGAAGGGACTCGCGGTCGGCGAGACGAATTTCGGCTTCGCGCTCGGCAACGAAACCAAGGCGCGGTTCGAGCTGCCCATCGAGTTGCGTAACGAGATCGCCCGCATCGAAATCGCCAACGAGCATTCGGCCGGCGCGGTGACGCTGCTCGATTCCCGCTGGAAGCGCCGTCGCGTCGGCGTCGTGTCCGGCGCGAGCGCCGATGTGGCGCAGCCGCTGCTCGCGCCGTCCTATTATCTGACGCGCGCGCTCGGTCCGTTCGCGGAAGTGCGCGAGGCTCGCCCCGGCACGCGCGATCCGATCGCCGCGATCCTCGAAGACCAGATTTCCGTGCTGGTGCTGGCGGATGTGGGCGTCGTGGCCGGCCCGGCGCATGATCAGCTTGCACGCTTCATCGACAACGGCGGCGTGCTGGTCCGCTTCGCCGGAACGCGACTGGCGGGTTCGTCGGACGATCTCGTGCCGGTGAAACTGCGTCGCGGCGGCCGCGTGCTCGGCGGCTCGCTGTCGTGGGACAAGCCGAAGCCGCTCGCGCCCTTCGATCGCGACAGTCCCTTCTTCGGCCTCAACGTCAGCAATGAAGTGAGCGTGACGCGTCAGGTGCTGGCCGAGCCGGAAGTCGGCCTCGCCGGCAAGACATGGGCGGCGCTTGCCGACGGCACGCCGCTGGTTACCGCCGCGCGCCGCGGCAAGGGTCTGGTGATCCTGTTCCACCTGACGGCGGATACGACCTGGTCGAACCTGCCGCTGTCGGGCCTGTTCGTCGACATGCTGCGCCGCGTCGTGGCGCTGGCGGGCGAATCCGGCGCGGCGCCCACCGGCGGCGACCAGACCGGCGCAAACGCCGCGCGGGCCGAATCCGTGTCGCCCACTCGCACGCTCGATGGTTTCGGCGTGCTGGGCGTCCCGCCCGTCACGGCCAAACCCATTCCGGCCAATTACGACGGTCCGGCGTGCGCCGACTACCCGCCGGGCTTCTACGGACCGTCGGACGCCCTTACCGCCGTCAATACGCTCTCCCGCTCCGACAAGCTCGAAGCCGTCAGCTTCGATGGATTGAGGCTCGACATGCAGGCCCTGCGCCCATCCGAACCGGTTGATCTGCGTCCCGCCATGGTGACGGCGGCTTTCCTGATGCTGCTGCTCGACGGTCTCGCGTCGATCTGGCTGGCGGGCGGCTTCGGCCGCAATGGCCGGCGTCGCGTCGCGCGCGGCGCGGCGGCCGCGTTGGCGGTCGGTTTCGCGATTGCGGGCGGCCTCAGTGACATTCGCCCCGCGTCCGCGCAGGCGTCCGCGCCTGCCGCCCCTGAATATCGCGCCACCCAGCGCGACATGGAGGCGGCGCTGCGCACCCGGCTTGCCTATGTGATCACCGGCGACCGCACGGTGGATGAAGGCAGCCGCGTCGGCCTGTCGACGCTGTCGCGCGAGCTGGGGCGCCGCACCTCGCTGGCGCCGGCGGAGCCGAACGGCGTCGATCCGGCGCGCGACGAGCTCGTGTTCTATCCGCTGCTCTACTGGCCCATCGTGGCCGGGCGGCCGCAGCCTTCCGTCGACGCCGTCAACCGTATCGCGGCCTTCATGAAGCAGGGCGGCACCATCGTGTTCGACACCCGCGACGCGATGATGACGCGTCCGGGCGGCGCGCCGACGCCCGAATCCGTCTGGCTGCGTCAGTTGCTGGCCGGCGTCGATGTGCCGGAACTCGAACCCGTGCCGCGCGATCATGTGGTGACTAAGACATATTATCTGCTGGAAAACTTCGTCGGCCGCACCACGATCGGCCAGACTTGGATCGAGGCGCTCGCGCCCGAACAGGGCGATCCGTCGAGCCGTCCGGCGCGCGCCGGCGACAGCGTGTCGCCGATCATCATCACCTCCAACGATCTCGCCGCCGCCTGGGCGGTGGAGCGCAACGGCGATGCGCTGTTTCCGCTGGTGCCGGGCGGCGCGCGCCAGCGTGAACTGGCGATCCGTGGCGGCATCAATCTCGTGATGTACACGCTCACCGGCAATTACAAGGCCGATCAGGTGCATGTCCGCGATCTGCTCGAACGTCTGGCGCACTGACGATGGCGGGCATCTTCTGAAATGACCAATTTCAACATCGCCATTTCGCCGCTGCTGCCGACGTGGCTTCTGTTCGCTCTGGCGGTCGCGGCCGCCATCGTGATCGGCCTCGCGATCTATGCGGGCCGCCGCGGCGCGTGGCTGCGCGGCCTCGGCATGGCGCTGATCCTGCTGGCGCTGGCCGATCCATCGCTGGTGCGGGAGGATCGCGATCCGCTGAAGGATGTCGTCGCCGTCGTGCTCGACCGCAGCGGCAGCCAGACCATCGGCGACCGCACGGCGCAGACTGATCAGGTGCGCGAGCAGATCGAGAAATCGCTGGCGCAACTGGGCGACATCGAGGCCCGCATCGTTGACGGCGGCAAGGACGACGGCGATCGCGATGGCACGAAGCTTTTCTCCGCGTTGAACGGGGCGCTGTCCGACGTGCCGCCCGAGCGCGTCGGCGGCGCGATCATCGTCACAGACGGCGTCGTGCATGACATTCCGGCGACGGCCGAAGC
>CANJEY010000174.1 GCA_947472615.1 Beijerinckiaceae bacterium | reverse complement strand
GCGCCGATTGCTCAGGACATTGTCGTCACGGGACACGACCGTGAGGAGATCGGCTTTCTGGTCTTCGCCAGTCTGGCGGCCTGCCGGGCGTTGGCGGGGCTGGACGATGCGAGCAACGCCGCCGGCGCTCTCTCTCATCCGGCTGTCGTCGCGCGCGTGCGCGCCGGATTGCAGAAACTGAAAGCGCTAGGCGCAGGCTCGTCGACTTTCGCGACGCGCGCTCTGCTGATGGCGGAGCCCGCTTCCGTCGATGCGGGCGAGATCACCGACAAGGGATACATCAATCAACGCGCGGTGCTCGGTCGGCGCGCCGCGCTCGTCGATGAATTGTATGCAGGCGCGTCGGCGCGCGTGATCGCGATCTGATCAGTCGCCGGTCAGCTCAAAGCGCGGCAATGTGAGATCGTCGGCCACAACATCGAATACCACGCGCACCTTCGCGCCCACTTTCGCAGCGGACGTTTCACCGACCAGATTGGTCGCCATCAATGGCCCCTCGTCCAGCCGCACGATCGCCGAGGAATACGGTAGATCATCCGCGAAGCCGTTCCAGTACGCGCGGTGAAACTCGCCATAGGCTTCCAGCACGCCGCCGCCGGATGCGGGACGCCAGTCCTGATCCGACGAGAGGCATTTCGGGCACACCGGCGAGGGCGGCAGATGCTTATCTCCACAAGCGGTGCAGACCTGCAGACTCAAAATGTTCCGGCGCGCATTCTCCCAGAATGGCGCTGTGAGCGGATCGATCCTGGGGCGCGGTTTGGCGTAGGACATGGCTGTTCTCAGGCGCGAGTGTAGATGATCGAGCGCGTGCAGGGCGTCGCCTGCGCGTACTGGACGACGTTGCAGTCAGGCACCTGGCGCGCGCCCGCCTCGCCACGCAATTGACGCACAGCCTCGATGTTGAGCGCCCATCCCTGCATGTAGCTGTTGGAGAGATGACCGCCGTCCGTATTCGTCGGCAACTGGCCGCCGAGTTTCAGGGTTCCGTTTTCGACAAAGCGCCCGGCTTCGCCGCGCGGGCAGAAGCCGAGGCCTTCGAGTGTGAACAACACCGTCGGGCTGAAATTGTCGTAACACATGAAGGCATCAATATCGGGCGGCCCCACGCCCGCCATCCGGTACGCCACCGCGCCGGCTTCCTTTACGGCCGCATAGCGGCAGTCGGTCGCGTAGAGCGAGATGTTGGATTCGCGATATTCGTCGCGCGCCCCGACGCCGATGATATTGACCGGGGCCTTGCGGCAATCGCGCGCGCGATCCTTCATGGTCAGGATGATGCACACGGCGCCATCGTTGATGAGGCAATAGTCGAGCAGGCCGAGCGGCGCCACGATGCGGCGCGCCGCTTCGTGATCCTCGATCGTGATCGGCTTCTTCATCACCGCATCGGGATTGAGGCAGGCGTGATGACGAAACGCCACCGAGACTTCCGCCAACTGCCGCGTCGTCGTGCCGTACAGGTCCATGTGCCGGCGAAACATCATCGCATGCGCGCCGCCCGGCGACGTGAAGCCCCACGGGTCCCAGAACGACGGGATTTCATCGCCGCCGTAGTTGATGCGGCGCGAGCGGCCGATATTGGCGTACATGAGCGCGACATATTTCGCCTGGCCGGTGACGAGCGCCATGGCGGCTTCGACGATCGCCATTCCGGCCATGCGTCCGTGGCCCGGCAGCGTCATCGTCCATCCCGGATCGAGGCCGAGCACTTCGCCCATACGCACATAGGATGGAATGCGGCAGACGAGCAGACCGTCGATCTGTGACTTCTGCAGGCCGCTGTCCTCAAGCGCATTGCGAAAGGCGTGCGCCGCCAGCCCGTATTCATCGGTCTCCGGAAAGCTGCCGTAGGGCGTGTTGCCCACGCCGACGACGGAAACCCGGTCGCGGATCAGATCGCCGCTCGCCATGTCAGATGACCCCCTCTTCTCGCAGACGTTCGACCTGCGATGCCGTCATGCCAAGCAATTGCGTCAGAATGTGCTCGTTGTCCTCGCCATAACACGGCGCGCCGCGCTGGATCGGCCCGCCGATATGCGCCGGCGTCGCGCTGAATTTCATGGGAACTTCGCACACCGGCCAACGGCCGATCTTCGCGCCATCGACTTCCGTGAGCCAGTGGAGATGGCGCAATTGCGGATCGGCGTCGCAGCGATCTTCCGCCGTCTGGCAGACGCCCGCCGGCACGCCGGCCGCCTGCAATTGCATCATGCAGGCCGAAGCGTCCTGCGTCAGCGTCCATTCGCCAACGGCGCGATCGAGCGCCTCCTGATGCGAGAGCCTACTGTCGAGCGTCGCAAAGCGTGCGTCGCTCAGCCAGTCCGGCCGTTGCGCCACGCGGACGAGCGCGATCCACTCGTCCTGCGTAAAGCACGCGATGGCGATCCATCGGTCCGCGCCGCCGCACCGATACGCGCCATGCGGGGCCGCTTGTTTATACGGCGAACGATTGCCGATGCGGTTGAACACGCGGCCATTCGCCGACCAATCCAGTACAGCGGGGCCAGCGAGAAACAGGCCGGATTCGCATTGCGACGCGTCGATCCACTGCCCTTCGCCGGTGCGGTCGCGGTGATAGAGCGCGCCGAGCAGCGCGATTGCGTAGCTGTAGGCGCCCATCCAGTCGAGATAAGAATAGCCCCAGCCGACCGGCATCGCCGGTTCGGGCAATCCCGACATTTCCGATGCGCCCGAAAACGCCGCCGCCACGGGGCCGATGGTCCGCATGCGCCCGTATGTTCCGTGGGCGCCCATGCCGGACTGTTGTATGTAGATGATGTCGGGCCGGATCGATTTCAGCACGTCGTAGCCGAGCCCCAGACGCTGCAGCACGCCGGGCGAAAAGCCTTCCGCCACGATGTCGCAGACGCACACCAGATCCTTCGCGATCGCCAGCCCGCGCGGATCGCGAATGTTGAGCGACATGCCGCGCTTGCCGGAATTCTTGTTGTTGAACTGACCGCCCATGTTGATGTCGGTGACGCCCGGCAGCGGCGCTGTCGCGGCTTCGCGGGCGGCGCGTCCGCCGACCGGCGCCATGGCGGCGAGTCGTGTATCAGGATTGTCCTTCCATTCGACCTTCAGGCTTTCCGCCCCGAGCGCCGCCAGAAACCGCGTGCCGCCGGCCGACGCCAGAAACCACGAGAAATCGAGGATACGGATGTTCTGCAGCGGAAACGGCTTGCCGTGCGGCGACAGCAGCGGCTGCGCGGCGGTCTTTGGTTGCGCCGGAACGCTGTCACGCCGCGCGCGGTTCAAAACCTCGTTCGTGTGTTCGCCCAGCAACGGCGCACGATTGCCGACGCTCCAGCAGGTTTCAGTCGAAAGCCATTTGCTTGTGGCGTACGTAAATGAGCGGCCGAACTCCGGATGCTCGACCTCGGCGAAAGCCTTGCGGGCGATCCAGTGCGGGTCGAGCGCGTTTTCATGCGGCTTGCGCAGCGGAGCCCACAACAGACCGGCCGCCTGCGCCTCACGCCACGGCATGTCCTCGTAGGTCCATGCGCGCACGAAACGCTGGATCACTTCGTAGAGATGCGACACGCGCTCGTTGCCGCTCATCGAGCCCGGCACGAACCGCCCAGCGACGCTGGCGCTCGCATCAGGCCGCACCAGATCAGCCTGCGCCTTGTATCGTTCGAGAAAGGTAATGAGCGCCTCGAGATCCTTCTCGCTGACGCCAGAGCTGATGAACCAGCGTCCATCCTTGGTGTGGCTGATCGTCGGCACCGCGCCCGGCTTCTCGACCGCATGGCGGCACGTCTGTCGAAACAGCGGCGCGCGACGCATGATCCATGACATCACGTCGAGTTCGGTGTTCTTCGCCACCGCCTCGTGGATCGCGCAGGACACGTCTTGTCCTTCTCCGGTCGCCTGCCGGTGCAGCAGCGCCGCCAGAATGCCGATCGTCAGCTGATCGCCGGCAATCTGAAACGCATGCCACACCTGCGGCGCGATGGGCGGAACGTCATAGCGGCCGCTCGGATCGGGATCGTAGCCGCAATTCATCATCACCCCGCCGAGCGCGAGATGGATCAGGTCGCTGCCCTTGAAGTGGGACCAAGGGCCGTCGTCGCCGAACGGCGTCAGGCGCCCGGTGATCAGGCCCGGGAACCGCTGGTTCAGCGCGGCGCGATCGAGTCCGAGGGACGTGTTCAAACCGCCACAGGACGAATCGATCAGCACGTCGGCGTCGTCAAGCAGGGCCAGCATCGCGTCGCGCCCGGCCGGCGTCTTCACGTCGAGCGTGACGGATTTTTTGTTGCGATTGTAGTGCCAGAAGAACAGCGAACGCTCGGGATCGCGCACGTCTCCGTAGAATGGTCCGATCTGGCGCGACGGACTGCCGCCGGGCGGCTCGACCTTGACGACCTCCGCTCCCAGACCCGCGCACAGAAGGCCGCAATATTCTGCGGTCTCGTCGGCGAATTCGACGACCCGCAGACCTTCGAGCATGCCGGGCCCCGCCGATCGCATGACGCCCCACAACCTGTCCGGGTCCGCTTCCGCTGCGCTCGCCAATGTGTCCTCCCGATGCCGCCACCGACGAAACGGGACCGCATACTGCTTCTTGGGCGACTATTCCACAGACGTCGTACCAGTCCAAGACCTCACTTGTTCTCTCGCCCGCTCAGCCAAAGCAAATTGACAACTTCCCGATTCGTCTTACAATTTTCACCAATGTCCGTCGGCGGCGTCGCGCGCTGACGGACCGCGCGCCTTGCGCGCGTGAACATGGAGGAACCCAATGCTCGGCAAGCCATTCGGCGCAATCCTGACGACTGTCAGTCTGGTTCTTCCCCTGCTGGGCCTCGCAGCCGAAGCGTCGGCGCAGGACTATTTCCGCGGCAAGGCGATTTCGCTCTACGCCGGCCGGCCGCCCGGCGGCGGCGTCGACAGCGAAATGCGGCTGATCGGCCAGTTCCTGGGCGCGAAAATTCCTGGAAATCCCACGATCATTCCGCGCAACATGCCGGGCGCGGGCGGCATCACGCTTGGCAATTTCATCTACGGATCGGCCGCGCCGGATGGGCTTTCGCTCGGCGTGCCGGGCCGCACCGCCTTCGTGCTTGGTCCCGTCACGGGCGATCCGAACGCGCGCTACGACCTGCGCAAATTTACCTGGCTGGGCAGTTCCAACAGTAGCAATTTCATCCTGTGGATTCGCAAGGGTGCGAACATCGCCAATGTCGCCGACCTGAAGGCCTCCAAGCGCGAGATTGTCATTGGCGGCAGCGGCGCGGGCAATGCGGACACCGTCGTGCCCGCGATTTTCGCCAAGTTCGAAGGCATGCCGCTGAAGGTCGTGCGCGGCTATCCGGGCGTGCCTGAGGAAGTTCTGGCGATGCAGCGCGGAGAGATCGACGGCATCGTCACCGCGCGGGAAAGTTTTGCGGCCGACCCGGTCGCGTCGGGCCTCGCGGTCGTGGTGATGCAGACCTTCCCGGTCGAGAAGGGCGTGCCGCTGATGGTCGAGACGGCGCAGTCGCCGCGCGCCAAGGCGCTGCTGAGCCTGTTCACCGTGCCGCTTCGCGTCGGCCTCGCGGTGATCGGACCTCCGGGCATTCCGGCCCCGATCACCGAGATCCTGCGCAAGGCCTATCTGGAGACCGTGACCAGCACAGAATACATCGAGGAAGCCAAGAAGCGCGGCTTCGAACTCGGAACCCCGAACCTCGGGACCGAGCTGACTGAGTACATCGACAAGAACTTGTCGAACGTCTCGCCGCAGGTGCTCGAAGACTTTCAGGAGTTCAGCAAGTAGCCCAGCCGATGAGCCGCCCTCACAGCGAGGGCGGCTTGTCCGCCAGGTGCTCGTAGGCCATCGACACGAACGGGTCGGGGCCTTTCCCGGTCATGTCGAACTTGGCGCTGCCGAGTTTCTTCGCCTTCTCGGGATCGAGCGTGATGCGCTTGGCGGCTGCTTCGCCTTTCGGAAAGCCGCCGATCTGCAACAGCCAGACTTCCTCGTCGCCGATCACCTCGAACCAGTAGCGCGTGTTCTGCGGCTGCAGAATGCCTTCCAGCGGCCCAAATTCGCCGCGGACGATTCCATTCGGCCCGTGGAATCGCACATGGCCTTTCAGCACCAGCCAGATGCCGTCCTGATTGGGATGATAGTGCAGACTGCCGGACCAGCCGGGGTCCAGCACCTCGACAATGGCGCGCGTGCTGTCGGTTCCGGCGAGATGACAGGCGATGCGGCCCAGCGGCGAATTGTAATCCGGCCGCTTGAACGCGAAGCTGTGGACGCCCGCTTCCGCCGCCTGAAAGAACGCCTCTTTCTTTTCTGCGCCGCGAAGATCGCCGCCTGAAGCCCGCTCGCCCGCTGCTGCGTCGTCCATGTCATCCTCCCGATCCGCGCCGAAAGCGCCTTCCCTCATGGTCGCGCAGATCGCGCGGCCTGACAACTTTGATCGTTCAGGGCTTCTGTTGCGCGCCTGCTCGCCGCACGAACAACTCCTGCACCAGCTTCACCCATCCTTCGTATTCGGCGAGATAATTCGGCCGGTTCGACAGATAGAGCTTTTTCAGGCCCGAATAGCGGTTCTCGCCGACGCCCGGCCGTGATGGCGCATAGCCCATCTCCTGATAGATCAGCTGACCCTCGCGCGACAGAAGCAGATCCATCAACAACATCGCGGCATGCGGATGCGGGGAGGTCGACGCGACCGCCACCGACCCATCCGCCACATGCACCGCGCCCGGCGCGATCCAGGCGATCGGCGCGCCCTGCGCGCGACTGCCGAGCACATGCGAATCGTAGATCGTCGGCGAGATCGGCGCTTCGCCCGAGATCGTCAGATTGGCCAATCCGCGCGACAGGATGTTGTAGACGCGGATGTCCTGTTCGCTGAGCTTGCGGACATAATCCATACCCTCTGACAGCGCCATGACGCCAAGCCAGTTCGCGGCTGTGCCGTTGGTGGAGGACATCGCCATTTTGCCCTTCCACTTCGGATCGAGCATGTCGGCATAGGATTTCGGCGCGTCCTCCGGCCTGATCAGGTTCGGATTGTAACCGATGCCGATGTAACTCTCGCGCGAGACGATCCAGTGCCGCCCCTGCTCCACCGTATCGGGCGTGTAGTCGGCAGCCTCCGGCGACCAGAACGGCTGGAGCAAACCTTCGCTGCGCGGAATGATCAGCGCCGGCGCGGCCAATTCGAACACGTCTGCATTGTGCACGCCGGCGCGATATTCCTCGAACGCCTTGCGGACGATGTCTTCGGCCGACCCGCGCGGTAGCTCGACTCGCAGATAGGGGTATTTCTGGATGAAGCGATCGACGAGCGGCTGGATCTGCGTGCCCGTGCTGTAGAGCATCACGAGGCCTTCGCGTTTCGCGCCTGCCTCCAGCATCTGCTGCCGATCCGCGCCCTTATAATTGGCGATTTCGGCGACCGTGCGGGTTTGCGCCTGCGCGCCGCACACCGCGACATTCGCCGCGATCCCCAGCAGCGCACCGGCAAAAGCCATGCGTCCCGGAGCAGTCAATCTGCGCAAGGCGGTCTCCTCCACTGTTTATCCGCCATCCTCCCGCCGGCGCGAGCGTTTGGCAAGCTGGCTATTCTGCCGCCTGCAGCTTGCGCATATAATCGAGAATATCAGGCGGCGCGTCGCCGAACTTGTTGATGAGGCCCAGCATCGTGGCGCCGTCCATCGGGCTCACGTCGACGCGCGCGCGCTCGGCGTCGCGGATGTAGGCGGGGTCGTTCTGAACAGCGATGAACGCCTTGCGCAACGCCTCGACCCGCTCGGCCGGAACGCCCGGCGGCGCCACGAAGGGCCTCGACATCGCCCATGCCGCTTCGGCGACTTCGATCGTCAGGCGCGCATGGTCGTTCGGAGCCAACTCGCGCGCAGTCGGCACGTCCGGCAGCAGGGGATGGCGCGTGGTGCGTACGTATTGAACCAGCGGCCGCACTGGACCATCGGCGGCGAGCCAATGCGATTTTTCGAGATGGATCACCGAAAAGCTCGCGAACTGTCCGTCAACCTCGCCGCGATCGACCGCCAGACCGACAGAGCCGCTGTCCTGATAGCCGGTGATCACCTTCAGATTCAGGCCGAGCGCATCGCGCAACACGAGCGGCACTGTGGCCGACGACGACGCGGCCGTTGCGCCCATGAGCAGGGGCTTGCTGCTGCGCCGCGCTTCTTCCGCGGTGGCGATGCCCGACGACTTGCGCGCCCATAGAATATAGGCGTCGGTGCTGAAGCTCGACGCGGAGCCGAGCCAGTTGAACTTGCGCACGTCATATTGAACGTTGGCGTTGCCGCCCAGTACGCCGAACGTGATGATGTCGCGTGCGAAAGTGCCGATGGACAGTCCGTCGCGCGGGGCGTTCTGGTAGATATGATTGGCGGCGCGCAGGCCGCCCGCGCCCGGCATATTGCGCACGATGGCCGTCGGAGCGCCGGGGACAAAGCGCGAAATATGCTGCGCCAGCAGTCGCGCATAGATGTCGTAACCGCCGCCCGGCCCCGTGCCGACGATGATCTCGATCTGCTTGCCCTTGTAGAAATCCTCGACCGGATCGGCGCGCGCGCTTCCCGCGCCAAGCGCCATCGCAAACGCTATTCCGCAGATGAAGCTTCGGCGATCCATCGTTCCCTCCCGGCGAGACGCGCGAACCTCCCGGCCGCGTCGCACTTTCCCCGACCCTTACCGTATCGGCTCACAGCGCGAACCGCCCCTGCGT
>CANJEY010000173.1 GCA_947472615.1 Beijerinckiaceae bacterium | reverse complement strand
GCGACGGCAGTTGGCCGACATAGCCGCGAATGCGCGCGATGCCTTTCTGCTCGATCACCGGCCCGATGTCGTTGAGAATCGCGGCGCGGATGATGGCCGGCCGCGTCGCCGAGAGCAGCATCGTGTGCAGTCCGCCGCGCGAGGTGCCAAGGAAGATCGCCTCGCCGACGCCGGCGCCTGTGAGCACGTCGAGAATATCGAGGTTCTCGGTGCGCATGTCGTAATGCGTCCAGTCCTTGTCCCAGTCGGACAGGCCGCGCCCGCGATAATCCAGCGCCACGACCCGGCGGGCCCGGCCGGCGGAGCCGCCAGCCATTGCGCGCGCGACCACGTCGAAATCTGCGGAATTGCGCGACAATCCTGGCAGGCACACGACCGGCAGGGCATGGCTGGCGCGAGGCCCGTAGTCGCGCATGTGCAGGCGCAGCCCGTCATGGGCGGTGTAGAAGAGGCTGCGATAATGGTGGGCGTCGCTGGTCATCGGAACTTCGCGGTTGATCGTCGCGACCATAGAGCAGAGCGGTCGCGGACGAAACCGTTCAGAACCGCGCCGCCAGAACCCGCAGATCCTTGTCGGCAAGGCGCGGTGCGTTCGCCCCGAACTGCGCGCGGTACATTTCGAGGTTTTCGGCGACGCGCTGCACGTAATTGCGCGTCTCGGTGAACGGAATGCGCTCGATCCAGTCAATCGGGTCGACATCGGCCTTGCGGGGGTCGCCGTAGGCGGCGATCCATTCCTTCACGCGTTTGCCGCCGGCGTTGTAGGCCGCAAACGTCAGGATCAGCGATCCGTTGTTCTCCGTCAGCAGATCGCCCAGATGCGCCGCGCCGAGCCGCGCGTTGAAGGCCGGATCGGTCGTCATCCGGTTGGGGTCGAACGCCACGCCGACGCGCTGCGCGGTGCGGCGCGCGGTCGAGGCGATCATCTGCATCAGGCCGCGGGCGCCGGCGCTGGACACCGCGTTCGTCTGAAAGGCGCTTTCCTGCCGGGCGATGGCGTAGACCAGCGGCGTCTCGGCGGAGTTCGTGGCAGGTTCGAAAGCCGGAATACCGAACGTCGGAAAGGCGGCGGCGTCGAGCGCGAAACCGCGCTGACCGGCGAGCTTGCCGACCATCAGTGCGCCGCGCGCGCTGCGGGCGTCGACCATCACCTGCGCCAGCGCGGCGAGTTGTGATTCGTCGTCGAGCGTGCGGGCGGCTTCGGCCGCGAGGCCGAGAGCCAGTTCGCTTTCGCCGAGAGCCTGCAGCGCCTCGGCGACGCGAATCGCGCCGTTGCGATCACGGCCGAGCGCGATACGTTCGGGCATGCGCAGGGTCGTTTCTTCCAACCCCAGACGCGCCCGCGCCAGCTGGCCGTAAAATGTCGCCGGGCTGGCGGCCGCCTGCCGATAGCTGGCGCTGGCCTTGTCCGGCTCGCCGGCCGCCTCGTGGGCGCGGGCGATCCAGTAGGCGAAACGCGATTTCGACATCGGGGTTTCGGCGATCCGCATGGCGGTGGCGAAATGGGTCTGAGCGGTCGCCACATCGTCGAGAAAGCGCAGCGCGATCCAGCCGGCGTGGAATTCGGCGTCGATCCGCGATTCGGCGGACTGGGCGGCGTGTTCGGCGGCGATACGGTAGCCGGTCTTTGCGTCGCCAACGTCGACGAGCTTGCGGGCGAGCAGGCGGCGCTCCACCCACCAGGCGTCGCCGTCGACGAGCGCTGCGGGATCGCGGATGATCGCCAGCATGGCTTGTCCGGCTTCGGGAATCTTGTTGTCGTGGCGCAGGCGATTGACGGTCGCGTAGGCGAGCGAGGGATCTCCCTGCAGGGCTTTCGGGACGGCGGCGATCAGCTTGTCGGCCTTCGCGCCAGCCAGCACGGCGGCGCGCGCCCTGGCCAGGGCCGTCACATCCGCCCCGGCGAAGGAGGCGGCGCGCAGCGAAGCGGCGTCTTTCTCCTTGTAGAAGAAACGATCCGAGCGGAACTTGTGGTCGGCGGGGGTGAGAAGCTCGCCGAATTCCTTCTGCACCAGAGCCTCGAGCGAGCCGCCCAGCTCCTCGGTGCGCCAGACCTCAGATACTAGCGCAGCCGCGTCGGGTTTTCGTCCGTCGGCTAGCAGCACGCGCGCCAGCGTCAGCTTGCCGGGCGTCGAAGCGGGCTTCCGGTCGGCGAAATAGGCCTTTGCGGGCGCCAGCCGCTTCTTGTCTGAGAACAGCGCCTGCTCGGCCCGGCGGCGCATCGAAGGCGCGCCCGCCCAATCCGGATGGGCGTCGAGGAAGGCGCTGATGCGGGCAAATCCGGAAATCTGCGGCTGCAAGCGCAGCGCTGTCCATTCCAGCGTCAGCCGGCCGGTTTCATCGGCGATCTTGCGGGCTTCTTCATCGCCCTTGGCGACGTCGCCGGTTCGGTAGGCCTTGATGGCGGCCTGCGCGATGGCGGCGTCGAACGTCACATCGGGCGTTTGCACGCGCGAGACCGGAGCGGGCGTCTCGGGTTCGGAGCCGCCGAGGTCGATGAGCCCGGACGAGGGCGCGTAGGCGGTTGCGGTCGAGGTCGGGTCCGTCTGCGTTCGGTCGCCGTGGGAGGCGAGCGCAATTGCGTCGCTGGCGGCGCGCAGATCGACCGGCGCGCCGATCGCCGCACCCATGTCGTGAGGATCGAGCCAGCGAACGCCTTTCGATCCGCCAAGCAATTGCGCAGGTGGGTGATTCCCCGCCTTGGCGGGTTTTGCGGCGAACTTCGCCCCGGCCGGCGGTACGCCGGCGTGCTGGCTGATGTCCTGTCCGGCGCGGCCCGGCCAGAGGGCCGCCAGCCCGAGGCCGGCGACGCCGGCGCAGGCGATCCTGATCGTACGCGAACGCATTACAGCCTCTGCAACGAGGATTTCGGAGCCGGAAGCATGTCAGACCGAAGTTTACGCAACGCTAACCATCCGGTTGATCTCGTTCGCGGCCAGAACCGCGCTTGGGCTCTTTCCTGTCAGCGTCGCAGGGTCTATCTGTGCTCTTCGGTCATGGAAGGGCGCAATTCGGGCGCACGTAGGGCTACGGCCGCGGTTGCGGGAAGGTCGAGATGACGAAGGCGAGCAGATTGAAGGGCTGGATGACCGCGCTGGTGACCCCGTTCAAGGACGGCAGGGTCGACGAAGAGGCGTTCCGCGGGCTGGTCGAATGGCAGATTGGGCAGGGCATCCAGGGCCTCGTGCCTGTCGGAACCACCGGCGAGAGCCCGACCCTCTCGCACGACGAGCATCGCCGCGTGGTCGAGATGTGCATCGACCAGTCGAAGGGCCGTGCGCCCGTCGTGGCCGGCGCGGGCTCGAATAATACGCATGAGGCCGTAGAACTGGCGAAGCATGCCGAGAAGGCCGGCGCCGACGCCGTGCTGGTGGTCACGCCCTATTACAACAAGCCCAATCAGGAAGGGCTCTATCAGCACTTCAAGGCGATCAACGACGCCATCGGCATTCCGATTATCATGTACAACATCCCGCCGCGCTCGGTGATCGACATGTCGGTCGACACGATGAAGCGGTTGTTCGAGCTGAAGAACATCGCGGGCGTGAAGGACGCGACCGGCAATGTCGGGCGCATTTCGCTGCAACGGCACGCGATGGGGCCAGACTTCATTCAGCTGTCGGGCGACGACATCACGGCTCTGTCGTGTCTGGCGGCTGGCGCGCATGGTTGCATCTCGGTCGTGTCGAACGTCGCGCCGGGGCCTTGCGTCGAAATGCAGGTGGCTGCCGATCGCGGCGATTATGCAACCGCGCTTAAGGTGCAGGATCGACTGACGCCGCTGCATGCGGGCGTGTTCGTCGAGGCCGGCGTCACTGGCGCAAAATATGGCCTGTCGGTGCTCGGCAAGGTGCGGGAAGAGGTGCGTCTGCCGTTGGTGCCGATGACCGAATCCAGCAAGGCCGTGGTGCGCAAGGCGATGGTCCACGCCGGGTTGATCAACGCCTGAGGGCGCGCGAGGCGTTCGATGTATTTGCCCGGCCATTTCCGGGTCGAGGATCGCGCCCGCATCGTCGACGTGATGCGGCGTTTTCCCCTCGCGCTGCTGACGACGGCGGGGCCGGCGGGATTGCTCGCCAACCCTGTGCCGATGCTGTTCGACGAAGAGCCCGATGTTCTGCGCGCCCATGTGGCGCGGGCGAATCCGGTCTGGCGCGACATCGAGGCGGGCGCGGTCTGCCTCGCGGTGTTTCAGGGGACGAATCATTACGTCTCGCCCGGCTGGTATCCGTCGAAAGCGGACACACATAAGGTCGTGCCAACGTGGAACTATGCTGTGGTGCAGGCGCGCGGCTCGGTGCGGACGATTCACGATGCGGACTGGCTGCATGCGCTCGTGGGCCGGCTTACCGGGATCCATGAGGCAGGGCGGCAAACGCCGTGGTCGGTCTCGGATGCGCCGGCTGATTTTATCGACGAGCAGTTGAAGGCGATCGTCGGACTGGAAATGACGATCGAAAGCCTCGAGGGCAAGTTCAAGATGTCGCAGAACAGGAGCGCAAAAGATCGCGACGGCGTCGCGGCGCAACTCGACGCGCAAGGCGACGAGGATTCGCGTGAATCGGCTGCGCTGGTTCGCGCCCTCGGCCGGAAGGATTGATCGTGGCCGCCAAGGAATCGCGTAACTTCAAGATCGCCGCCGACAATCGTCGGGCGCGATTCAATTTCGAGATCGGCGAAGCCTTCGAGGCCGGCATCATGCTCACCGGCACCGAGGTGAAGTCGCTGCGCACCGGCAAGGCGACGATCGCCGAAAGCTATGTGAGCGTCGACCGCAGCGGCGAGGTCTATCTCGTCAACGCCAACATTCCTGAGTATTTGCAGGCGAATCGTTTCAATCATGAGCCGCGGCGGCAGCGCAAACTGCTGCTGAAGGCGCGCGAGATCGCCAAACTGGCGCAGGCTATCGAGCGCGAAGGCATGACGATCGTGCCGCTCAAGGTCTATTTCAACGACAAGGGCCGCGCCAAGATCGAGATCGCGGTCGCGCGGGGCAAGAAGCTGCACGACAAGCGCGAGACCGAGAAGCAGCGCGACTGGAGCCGCGAGAAGGGCCGCCTGTTGCGCGAGAAGGGCTGAGGTTTCGGGCTATTTCGCCGCGAGATGCATCCGCACCGTGGCGAACACGGCGTTGAACATCACAGGCGTCAGCACGCCGGTGTTCGTGTTGTACCGCGAGCAATGATAGCTGTCGTAGAGCGCGATCGGCACGCCGGCGGCCGTCGTCAACGCATGTTGCGCGCCGTGCGCGAACGGATGCGCTGAGAGTTTCGCCCCGAAAGCCCGAAGCACGCTGTCATGTGCGATGCGGCCCAACGCCACGATGGCGCGCAGCTTCGGGTTGGCGGCGATCGTCGCCTGAAGAAATGGGCGGCACGTGTTGATCTCTGCCGGCGTCGGCTTGTTCTCGGGCGGCACGCAGCGAACCGCATTCGTCACCATGCAGTCGATCAGCCGCAGGCCGTCGTCCGGGCGCTCGTCGTAAACGCCTTCGGCGAAGCCATGAGTCAGCAGGGTCTCGTAGAGGAGGTCGCCGGCCCAGTCGCCCGTGAAGGCGCGGCCGGTGCGATTCGCGCCGCGCATGCCCGGCGCGAGACCGACGATGGCGAGACTGGCCAAAGGTCCGCCGAACGACGGCACGGGCGCATTATGCCACGCGGGTTCGCGGGCGCGCGCCGCGTGACGAAAGTCACGCAACCTGGGGCACAGGGGGCAATCGCGCGCGGGTTCGCACGCGGAATTCGCCGCGACTTTAGCCCTGATCGCCACGAGGGACGATCAGGTGTTCTGTTCGTCGTCGTGCGTGGTGGTGTAAGCGCCCTGCGGAGAGGCGGGGCGGCGTTCGGCGAAGCGGTTCGCGCGCTCGGTCCGCTCGGCCGGATCACGGCCGACCTTGGCCGAGAGGTGCACGAGATCGACGAACTCGTCAGCCTGACGGCGCAGTTCGTCGGCGACCATCGGCGGGTGGGTGGTGATCGTCGAGACGACCGACACGCGCACGCCCTTGCGCTGCACGGCTTCCACCAGCGAGCGGAAATCGCCATCGCCGGAGAACAGGATCATGTGATCCATGTGGTCGGCCATCTCCATCGCATTCACGGCGAGTTCAATGTCCATGTTGCCCTTCACCTTGCGGCGGCCGAGCGAATCCACAAACTCCTTGGTCGGCTTGGTGACAACGGCGTAGCCGTTATAGTCAAGCCAGTCGATCAGCGGACGAATGGAGGAGTATTCCTGATCCTCGACCAGCGCGGTGTAGTAAAACGCGCGCACGAGGCGGCCGCGCGACTGGAATTCCTTGAGCAAGCGCTTGTAGTCGATGTCGAAACCCAGCGACTTCGCAGTCGCATACAAATTTGCGCCATCGATAAAAAGGACGATGCGTTCGACTTCAGCCATCTTTTTTTGCTCTTTCCGGTCTCTAAATTCGATGTACCGCGCAATTGTGGCCCAACGACGATAGCCCCATCCTACCCGAGCGGACCCGACAATACGAGCCGCTTGCGAGGATGGCGTTCCGAAGCCGTAGCTTGAGTGTCAGGTGATAACCACGCCGCTTGTTGATGTGGGACATTTGGGGATGATAATATGTCAAGTCAAGCCATGCTGAATGATTTCAAACCGATTTTTGCTTAAATTGCATGAGCTTGGCACCAATTCCGCCATATTTTTCGCGGCCGCGGTTTATTCCGGATGAATCGCTTCAGTGAAATTTATGGAATTATATTGAATGCTGATACCTGACACGTCAGGTGGGGCATTCAACAGTTTGCCTGCACAGCCCGCTTCGTGTATCAGGGCCGCAACTCCCGTCATTCGCATCAGGATTCCCCGCATGGCACGCGTCACGGTCGAAGATTGCATCGACAAGGTCGAAAACCGCTTCGAACTCGTCCTCATCGCCAGCCACCGCGCCCGGCTGATCGCGTCCGGCACGCCGATCACGGTTGATCGCGACAACGACAAGAACCCCGTGGTGGCGCTGCGCGAAATCGCCGAAACCACTCTGTCGCCTGAAGATCTGAAGGAAGATCTCATCCACGCGCTGCAGAAGCACGTGGAGGTGGACGAGCCCGAGGCCGAGACCGTTCCGGCTCTGGCGCCGGCCGGCGATCAACCCACGAGCGACGCGCCGGGCGAGGTCCAGTTCGACCGCATGACGGAAGAAGACCTTCTGCGCGGCCTCGAAGGCCTCGTGCCGCCAGTCGAGACCGACGACGACGCGGAATAATCGGCCTTCCGATCTGCAAAAATTCACGGAAGCAGCCTCGCCATGCAGGCGAGGCTTGCGTGCGCGCCTGCATGGGCTGATATTCGTCGCGTAGCCTATTTTCGCGGCAGGAGCAGTCCCTGAAATGATGAGGCAGTACGAGCTTGTCGACCGCGTGCGGAAGTACAATCCGCATGCCGACGAGGTGCTGCTGAACCGCGCCTATGTGTACGCCATGAAGGCTCACGGGGCGCAGAAGCGGGCGTCGGGCGATCCCTACTTTTCACATCCGCTCGAAGTCGCCGCGATCCTCACCGATCTGAAGCTCGACGATGCCACAATCGTGGCGGCCGTTCTGCACGATACGGTCGAGGACACGGAAGCGACGCTCGAAGAGATCAATACGATCTTCGGCACCGAGATCGGCCTGCTGGTCGATGGGCTGACCAAGCTGAAGAAGCTCGATCTCGTTTCCAAGCGCGCCGAACAGGCCGAGAATTTCCGCAAGCTGCTGCTTGCGATCGCCGACGACATTCGCGTGCTGCTGGTCAAGCTGGCGGATCGTCTGCACAACATGCGCACGCTGAATTTCGTGCCGCCCGACAAGCGCGCCCGCATCGCACAGGAAACGCTCGACATCTATGCGCCGCTCGCGGGCCGCATGGGCATGCAGTCGATGCGCGAGGAACTGGAGAATCTGGCGTTTCGGCATCTGATGCCCGAGGCCTTCGCGATGATCGTGTCGCGGCTCGAGGATGTGCGCACCCGCAACGGGCAGATCATCACCCGCATCGAAACCGAACTGTCCGAAGAACTCACCGCGCGCGGCATCGCGGCTGATGTGTCGGGACGTCAGAAAGCGCCTTATTCGGTGTGGCGAAAGATGGAACGCAAGTCGATCGCGTTCGAGCAATTGTCGGACATCTTTGGCTTCCGCGTCTTGGTGAAATCGGTCGAGGATTGTTACCGGGTGATCGGCGTCGTGCATACGAAATGGCCCATGGTTCCGGGCCGGTTCAAGGACTACATCTCGACCCCGAAGCAGAACGATTATCGCTCGCTGCACACCACGGTGGTCGGGCCGGGCCGTCAGCGCGTCGAGCTTCAGGTGCGCACCAGCGCCATGCACGCCATCGCCGAATACGGCATCGCCGGACATGCGCTCTACAAGGACGGGCGAGCCTCGGACAAGGAGGCTCTGTCGCATGAAAGCCGCGCCTATCAATGGCTGCGACGCACGATCGACATGCTGGGCGAAGGAGACAGTCCCGAGGAGTTTCTCGAACACACCAAGCTCGAGATGTTCCACGATCAGGTTTTCTGCTTCACCCCGAAAGGGCGGCTGATCGCCCTGCCGCGCGGCGCGACGCCAATCGATTTCGCCTATGCGGTGCATACGAATGTCGGCAATGGCGCGGTCGGGGCGAAGATCAACGGACGTATTGCACCGCTGCTTTCGGAATTGCAGAACGGCGACGAGGTCGAGATCGTCCGCGCCGAGGGGCAGGTGCCGCCG
>CANJEY010000172.1 GCA_947472615.1 Beijerinckiaceae bacterium | reverse complement strand
GATGGCGGAGGCGTTTCCGGCGGCGAGCCCGAACAGGGCCGCGCAGGCGAGGCGTGTCAGTCGAAGCATGTTGGTCCCCCAGAGCGGATTGGCGACGTGCATCACAATTCCTTGCCGATGGCGCGGTCGAGCGACCAGGGCCCGCCGCCGCGCAGCGCGATCGCGAACACGATCAGACCGAACAGAAAGCCATATTCCCAACCGCCGCCGGGACGGCTCCAGCCCCAGCCATTCGGCCAACTGGCGACGAACGCGATGAAGGCGAATTCGATCGCGATCGCGGCGGCGAAGAACCGGGTGAACAGTCCGAGGATCAGCGCGACCGCCCCGACGGTTTCGAGAAACCACGCCGCGTAGGCGAACGCGAGCGCTGGCTCGATGCCGCGGCGGGCCATGCTTCCAGCCGCGAAGGCCTGAATCGTCTGCGCGCCCATCAGCTTGCCGATGCCGTGGGTCAGTAGCACGCCGCCAATCGTGACCCGGATGACGACCCATGAATATTCCCGGGCGTGCTTGTAAAATCCGGCAAGCCCCGGAAAGAGGAGTTGCGGCTCCACGCCTTTTGCTATCGGCATTTCATCCTCCCCGTCGCTGTCGGCGCGATTGTGTCGAAGCTTTGCCGGAACAGGCGCCGCAGCACAACCTGCAGATTCAGGTTAACCCGACAAATCCGCGCGATCTGGTTTGCGCCGCACGCCGGACGGACTACCTTCGCTTCATCTTCAACCGGATGAATCCCATGGCGGTCGGCCAGATTGCAGCGAATAGTGGTGGAGTTTCGAGGCGCGCGGTGATTGCCGGCGCTCTCGGCGCGGCAGCCGCGACAGGCGCAGCCGTCTACGGCTGGAAGCGCTTCGATCTGCGCTCCCGGTTGTTCAATCCGCTGACGGCGGACAATTTCGAACTGCCCGCCCTGCCGGGCGTCACGCTGGCTTCCGGTGCGCCCGCACCCGGCTTTTCGGCGGCGGATCTCAAAGGCGCGGTGACGGTTCTGAACTTCTGGGCTTCGTGGTGCCCGCCCTGCGTGGGCGAGCATCCACATCTGGTCGCGATGGCGAAAGACAAGCGCTTCCGGGTGTTCGGCGCGAACTACAAGGACAGTCCCGACAACGCGGCGCGTTTCCTGCGCGAGCATGGCAATCCGTTCGCGGCCGTGGGGCAGGATTCCAGCGGCTTCCTCTCCCGCGCCTATCGGGCGACCGGCGTGCCGTGGACGCTGGTGCTCGACCGCGACGCGCGCGTCGCGTTCACGCTGCCGGGGCCGATGGATCGCGACATCGTCGCCTCGGTTCTGCTGCCGGCGATCGAGAAGACGCTCTGACGGCTTGGTTCCGGTCCCGGGCGTGCTAAGAGGCTGCGGACTTCGGAACCGCCATGCCGTCATTCACCACCACACGCCGCGTCCGCCATCGGGCGCTGGATATGTTCGCCCTTGTGGCGGACATCGAGCGCTATCCGGAATTCGTGCCTCTCTGCACCGGCCTGCGAGTGCGCAAGCGCAGTCAGGACGCCGCTGGACGCGAGGTCGTGCTGGCTGATATGTCGGTTGGCTACCGGGCGATCCGCGAGACCTTCACCAGTCGCGTGACGCTCGATCCGGCCAAACAGGAAATCCTCGTCGAATATGTCGACGGTCCGTTCAGCCGGCTGGTCAACCGCTGGACCTTCGTGGATTTGTCGCCGCAAGGACCTGCGGTCCAATCGAAGGTGGATTTCTTCATCGACTACGAGTTTCGCAGCCGCATGCTGGGCATGCTGATGGGGGCGATGTTCGACACGGCCTTCCGCCGTTTCGCGGAAGCCTTCGAGGAGCGCGCCGACGAGGTTTATGGACGGGCCGCATCGCGGCCGGCCGGGCAGGAGCCACAGACGTGAACCGAATGATGGGTGCGGCGCTGATCGGGCTTCTGGCAGCATTAGGGGCGGCGGCGCAATCGCGCGCGCAGGAGTTTCGCGCCGTCACTGTGGTGGTCGGCTTCGCGCCCGGCGGCGGCGACGAGGAGGCCGGCGGCGCAGGGGGTGGGGCGTTGAGGCAACGCTCGCGGCCCGAGCCGACCTATGACCAGATGGCGCTGCTGTTGCAGCATCACCTCGGCAAGTTCCTGCCCGGCAAGCCGCTGGTGTCGGTGCGCAACACGCCCGGCGCCGGGAGCAGGGCGGCGCTCGCTCAATTGATGCGGCAGGCGCCGCGCGACGGCTCGACGATCGCCATTCTGGGCGCGGCTGCGCTACGTGAAACCGCGCTCGAACAGAACGCCGCCAACGACATCTCGCGGCTCGGCTGGATCGGCGGATTGTCCCGCGAAATCTACGCCTGCGTGGCGAGGCCCGAGACTGGGGTACGCAGCCTCGAAGACGCCCGCACCACGGAAGCGTTCTTCGGGGCTGTCGATCCGCGGACGCGCGCCTTCCGGCACGCCTCGGCGCTCGCCATGCTGATGGGCGCGAAAGCCCGCATCATCACCGGCTACAACGACAGCGAGGAGATCATCTCCAACTTGCCGCGCAAGGAACTTGACGGCCTCTGCGGCTGGCCTGTGGCGTCGCTGCGCAGCCGTTACGCCGACTGGCTGAGCGACGGCAAGCTGCGCGTGCTGGCGCAGTTCGGCCCCGAGCGCGATCCGCTGTTCGCCTACGCGCCGACCGGGGCGGAAGCCGCGCCCGCGCAGTCGGCGGTGCTCGGCCTGCTGGATCAGGAAGGCCTCTATGCGTGGCCGCTCGCCGCGCCGCCCGGCCTGCCGACGGAGCGACTGGATACATTGCGGCGCGCCTTCGCGGAGATGCTGCGCGACCCGGTTGCGCTGGCGGAAGCTAACGGCTTCGGACTCGCGATCGCCCCGGTGCCGGGCGAGGACATCGCAGCAGCGTTCGAGAAGCTGCGCGACGCGTCGCCAGCCACAGTCGCTACGCTGCGGCGGCTGTCGACGCTGGAGTCCTCACGACGGTGAAAGGCCTGCCGGTCACTCCGTTCGCGGCGCTTACTTGAACGTATCCTGGAAAATCTTGTCCCACTTGGGCAGATCTTCGTCGAGGCGTTCGGGCGTGTAGAACTTGCCGCTGAAGCGCTTGTCATCCGGCACGAGGCTCGGGTCGAGCGGCGGGACTTTCGAGTTGGCCGGGATGTATCCGCTGTCGCGATAGATCGCCTGACCTTCCGGCGAGACGAGGAAATCGGCCAGCAGCTTGGCGGCGTTAGGGTGCGGGGCGCGGGCGGCGACCGACACGTTGCCTGAGTTCACCATGGCTGGGCTCATCGGCAGCCATTTCACGGGCGCGCCCTGCTTGGCGCTGATCCACGCGTGGTGATTGCTGATCTGCAGCGCGATCGCGTATTCGCCCGCAATCACCATGTCGAGAATCTGGCGGCTGGCGACCGGGATGTTGACCATCGTGTTCTTCGCCAGCTTGCGCAGATAATCCATGCCCTTTTCCTGCCCGTAGGCGTCGAGCACGGTGCCGACGAAGCCAGAGCCGGAGGTGCTGGAGCCAGCCGAACTCCAGGCGATCTTGCCCTTCCATTTCGGGTCAAGCAGGTCTTCCCAGGTCTTCGGCTCCGTGCCGGGTTTCACCAGATCTGTGTTGATGCCCGGAACGGATACGGCGATGTAGGTGGCGATCCAGTAGCCGTTCGGGTCGACGCGCTCCTTGGGATAATCCTTCGCCTCGTCCGGCAGCCATTTCAGCACGACGCCCGGCGTGCGCTCCAGCGTCGCCACCGTCGACAGGCCGTCGAACACATCGCACTCGATGCGGCCGGCTGTGAACTCATTGAGCACGCGCTGGATCACGTCGCCGGTGTTGCCGCGCAGATAGTTGATCTTCACGCCGTACTTCTTCTCGAAGACGTTCTGGATCGGCACGACGAGCTGGTTGACGATCTGGGTCGTGTACCAGGTGACCTGCCCCTCCTTCTTGGCGGCGTCGATCAGTTCCTGCGTGGCGGCGTGTGCGCCAGCCGACATGGTGACGGCGGCGGCGAGAGCGGCGAGCGAAACAGCGCGGCGGCTCATGGTCATGGGCGATCTCCCGGTGAATTTTCGTTAGCGATTTTAGCAAAGCTGGCGGCTTAGGCCAGTCGCAGTTCCGGCCAAGCCTGAACTATTTGGGCGTCGCGACCGATAACGCCGCCTCCAGCAGTTGCAATGCGAATGAAACCGACTCGCGACGCACGGCCCGCCGGCCAAGATCGCCGAAGCGCTTTTCGACGGCCTGCACCCCATCAGGCGTCGCGAGTGCGAAATGCACCAACCCGACCGGCTTCGTTTCCGTACCCCCGCCCGGACCGGCGACGCCCGTGATGGCGACAGCGAACGCGGCGCCTGACTTTTGACGCGCGCCCGAGGCCATGGCGCGGGCGACGGGTTCGCTGACCGCGCCGTGCGCCGCCAGAAGCTCTACCGCCACGCCGAGCATCTGCTGCTTGGCGTCGTTCGAATAGGTGACGAAGCCGCGATCGACGACGGCGGACGAGCCCGGAACTTCCGTCAGCAATCCGGCCACCAGCCCGCCGGTGCAGGACTCGGCGGTCGCGACGGTGACGCCAAGGCGTGCGGCCTTCTCGATGTAGGCTGCGGCGCGGCGTTCGAGATCGGCGTCGAACATGGGGGCTCCGTTTCAGGCGTAGGGGAGGCGGACCGTTGCAGTCGCCATCGCGGCGATGCCCTCGCGGCGACCGGTGAATCCGAGCTTTTCGGTCGTGGTCGCCTTGACCGAAACCCGGTCTACAGGGAGCCCGGCGATCTCCGCTATACGCGCCCGTATGGCGTCGCGCTGCGGGCCGACCTTGGGTGCTTCGCAGATAATCGTCAGGTCCAGATGCGCAACCGCGCCGCCGCGCGCCAACACCAGCCGGATCGCTTCCTTCAAAAACCGGTCAGACGCTGCGCCTCGCCATTGTGGGTCGGAGGGCGGAAAATGCAAGCCGATGTCGCCGTCTCCGATCGCGCCCAGCACCGCGTCGGTGAGGGCGTGCAGGGCGACATCTGCGTCCGAATGCCCATCAAGGGCGCGTGAATGCGGGACGCGCAAACCGCCGAGCCAGACATGATCGCCATCCGCGAACGCATGGACGTCGAAGCCCTGACCGACCCTTACGTCGGTCAGTCCGCTCAGCAGACGCTGTTCGGCCATCGCGAAGTCCTCCGGTGTCGTGAGCTTGATGTTGCGGGGATCGCCTTCAACGACATGCACCACATGGCCAGCCCATTGGGCGACGGACGCGTCGTCGGTGAGGTCGGCCACGCCAGCCGCGGCGGCGGCGCGATGGGCTGAGACGATCAGATCCAGATCGAAGGCTTGCGGGGTCTGCACCGACCTCAATTCCTCGCGCGGAACCGTCCGGGTCGCGACGCCGGCCGCATCGACGCGCTTGACCGTATCGACCAGCGCAAGACCCGGGATGCATGCTTTTAGATCAGAGAGTTGAGAAGCTAATTTTAATGTTAATTCTGAACTTAAGAAACAGCGGGCAGCATCATGAATTAAAACGTGTTTTGCATTCGCGCAAAGTTGATGCGCCTGCTCCAGTCCGGCCCGTACGCTGTCCTGTCGGGAGGCGCCGCCGAATGCAGGCGGCAGGATGCGCGCGTCCTGCAATAGGGCCGTGGCGAGGCATTCGTCATAGAGTTGGCGGTCGTCGGGGTGGATCACCACCTGAATGGGCGCGCCCGGCATGGCGCGCACGATCGCCTCCAGCGTCCAGGTCAGGACCGGCTTGTGGGCCAGTTTCCGGTACTGCTTCGGTAGGCCGCCTCCGGCGCGAACGCCTCGTCCGGCCGCCACGACCACGAAAACGAATGCGGACAAGTCGAGCATCCAGCCGGCTCCTCAGGGGGCCGACGATTGGCGGTTTTTCACACTTGCGTCAATTCCGGCTCAGGTCTTTGCGCAGTGCACAAAATTGGCTATGATGTAGGCATGATGACCGCTGGTGAAAGTTTGGGCAGCGAGGTTTTCCGGGTCGGGCCGGTGACGGTGTCCGAGCCAGCCTTTCTGGCGCCGATGTCCGGCGTGACGGATATCGGGATGCGCCGTATCGCCCGGCGGCACGGCGCTGGCCTCGTGATTTCCGAGATGGTCGCCGCCGACTGCTACGTCAAAGGCGAGGCTGAAGCGTTGCTGCGCGCCGAAGGTGAGGGCGTTGATATTCACGTCGTACAACTCGCCGGACGCGATCCGCACTGGATGGGCGAGGCGGCGCGGCTGGCGGAAGCCAACGGGGCCTCCATCGTTGACATCAACATGGGATGCCCGGCCAAGAAGGTGACGGGCGGCTATGCGGGATCGGCTCTCATGCGCGACCTCGATCTGGCGCTGCGCCTGATCGACGCGACGGTCGCGGCGGTTCAGATTCCGGTGACGCTGAAGACACGGCTAGGTTGGGACGATCGCGCGCTTAACGCGCCCGAGCTGGCCCGGCGCGCCGAAGCGGCCGGGGTCCAGATGGTGACGATTCACGGACGCACGCGCTGCCAGTTCTACAAGGGAAGGGCGGATTGGAGCGCCATCCGCGCTGTGCGGGACGCCATCAAGGTTCCGCTCGTGGCGAATGGCGATTGCGAGACGCTGGACGACGCCCGGGCGATGCTGGACGCCTCAGGGGCCGACGCTGTCATGGTTGGCCGCGCGGCGGTCGGTCGTCCATGGCTGGTCGGCGAAATCGGACGCGGTCTCGCGGGCCAGTTGGCTGCGCCGCCGCCCTGGGGCGATCGTCGCGACATGGCGGTCGAGCACTACGAGTCGCTGCTGTCGCAATTCGGCGTGAGGGCCGGCGTGCGGCACGCCCGAAAACATCTCGCCGCCTACATCGAGCACGCCGGCGCCGCCGTATACCGTCCTGACGACAGGCTGGCGCTGCTGACGACCGATGACCACCGCAACGCCATGCGGCTGCTGAAATCCCTGTTGAACGAGCCCCTGTTGGCGGAGGCCGCCTGTGAGTGAGCGTATGACTTCCAACGTCAAGCAATTGCGGCGGCCCGGCGGGGCGATCGGGGACGACGCTGCTTCGGCGGCGCTGGTCTTCAACGTCCTGCCGCATCCGATTCTGATCGTCGATAGCGAGGACGGGCGCATTCTGAACTCGAACGCCGCCTCGGAGGCGTTCTTCGAGATCAGCCTGCCGCTGCTGAAACGGCAGAGGTTAAGCGACATCCTGCCGTTCGGATCGCCGCTACTGTCGCTACTCGATCAGGCGCGCGAGCGTGGCTCGACGGTCAACGAATACCGGGTCGATGTAGGAACGCCCCGGTCCGGCTTCGAGCGTGTGGTGGACATCAATGTGGCTCCGATGCCTGGAAGTGCACATATTTTCATCATTATGCTTCAGGAGAGAACGATTGCCGACAAGATGGACAGGCAATTGACGCATCGGGGAGCAGCTCGCTCCGTCACAGCGCTGGCCTCGATGCTGGCGCATGAGATCAAGAACCCGCTGTCCGGCATCCGGGGCGCGGCGCAATTGCTCGAAACCGGCCTGTCGGACGAAGACCGGGCGCTGACCCGTCTGATCTGCGACGAGACCGACCGCATCGTCAATCTCGTCGACCGGATGGAGGTGTTCTCCGACGAACGGCCGATCGAACGTCAAAGCATCAACATTCATACGGTGCTCGATCATGTGAAACGCGTGTCGCAGGCCGGTTTTGCCCGTCATATCCGCTTCACCGAGACCTACGACCCCTCGCTGCCGCCGGTTCTGGGCAATAAGGATCAATTAATTCAGGTGTTTCTCAATCTCGTGAAGAACGCCGCCGAGGCCATCGGCGAGGACGCCATCGACGGGGAAATCGAACTGTCGACCGCGTTCAGGCCAGGGGTGCGGATGCGGACGCCGGGATCGCGCGAGCCGACGCGGCTGCCGCTGGAGTTCTGCATTCGCGACAACGGGCCGGGCGTGCCGCCGGAGCTGATGGAGCGCCTGTTCGACCCCTTCATCACCAGCAAGGCCAGCGGAACTGGCCTCGGTCTTGCACTCGTCGCAAAGATAATAGGCGATCATGGAGGCATCATCGAGTGCGAGTCGCATGCGCGACGAACCACCTTCAGGATCTTGCTTCCCATGTTCGCATCTACCGATGGACGCACGTCAGTCGAGTCAGTTGAGCAGGGTTGAGTGCAGCGTAGCGCGCCGTCGAGTCCGGTTGAACGCCGGATTTCAGTACAATCAGGAGAATGAGCTAGATGGCGACCGGTAATATCCTCGTTGCCGACGACGACGCTGCAATCAGGACGGTGCTGAGCCAGGCGCTTTCCCGCGCCGGCTACGAAGTGAGAGTGACGGGCAACGCGGCTTCGCTCTGGCGCTGGGTTCAGGCCGGCGAAGGCGATCTGATCATCACCGATGTCGTGATGCCGGACGAGAACGCCTTCGATCTCCTGCCGCGCATCAAGAAGCTGCGCCCTGATCTGCCGATCATCGTGATGAGCGCACAGAACACGTTTATGACCGCCATCAAGGCGTCGGAACGCGGCGCTTACGATTATCTGCCAAAGCCATTCGACCTGAAGGATCTCGTCGCCATCGTGGGGCGCGCGCTGAGCGAGCCGCGCAACCGCGCGCCGCGCGAGAAGGTCGAGGAAATCGAGGGCATGCCGCTCGTCGGCCGTTCGCCCGCGATGCAGGAAATCTACCGGACGCTGGCGCGTCTGATGCAGACCGATCTCACCGTGATGATCTCGGGCGAATCCGGCACCGGCAAGGAACTGGTGGCCCGCGCGCTGCACGATT
>CANJEY010000171.1 GCA_947472615.1 Beijerinckiaceae bacterium | reverse complement strand
TCCAGGGCGCAAAGGTCTCGTTGAGCCACGGCATGGAGCCCTTGACGTAGGCGTCATGGTTGCCGGGCACGAAGCTGACCTGATGC
Source organism: Beijerinckiaceae bacterium (assembly GCA_947472615.1). Lineage (GTDB taxonomy): Bacteria > Pseudomonadota > Alphaproteobacteria > Rhizobiales > Beijerinckiaceae > Terripilifer. Next base: position 8,764 of record CANJEY010000171.1, on the reverse strand, counting down.
GGATCGCCCAGCGTCTCCAGCCAGGCGCGGGCCAGTGGAAACTCCGCCGGCAGCCCGAGGTTCAGCACATCGCCCGTCATGGCGACATGGTCAGGTTTGTGGGCGCGCATGTCCCCGACGATGCGGCCCAGAACCTCCATGTCCTGCAGGCGGGAGCGGTTTTGCCAGTTGAGGTATCCGGTGAGGCGCTTGCCGATGAGTTCGCGCACCGCCGGTTGCGGCAGCGGGCCGATGTGCGGATCGGACAAATGGGCAAGAAGGAAGCTCACCCGTTTCCTGTGTTCCGCGCAGCGAGCGCCGTCAAGCGCCGCCGATCAGAATGCCCGCCATCAGCACGATGACGCCACCGAGCACGATCTGGAAAACCGCCTGCATGAACGGCGTGTCCATATAGCGGGCGCGAATCCAGGCGATCACCCAGAGTTCGACGAAGACCACGACGCCCGCGATGGCGGTGGCGTACCAGAAGGCGTTCGGCCATGAATCCGGCACGAGATAGGGCAACGTATGGCCGAGCCCGCCCAGCGTCGTCATCAGGCCGCAGATGCTGCCGCGCAGCCACGGCGAACCGCGGCCGGTGAGCGCACCGTCGTCCGACAGCGCTTCCGCAAAGCCCATGCTGATGCCCGCGCCGATCGAGGCCGCCAGGCCGACCAGAAACGTTTCCCAATTGTGATGGGTGGCGAAGGCGGCGGCGAACAGCGGCGCCAGCGTCGACACCGAGCCGTCCATCAGACCCGCGAGGCCCGGCTGGACGTATTGCAGCACGAACATCCGATGGCGGGTGCGGTCTTCCTCGCCGCGCGCCTCGTCGGTGAGCAGCGAGGCTTCGAGTTCGCCAGCGTGCCGCTCGTGGCCTTTTTCGATCTCGGACAGATCGCTGAGAAGCTTGCGGATTCCCACGTCCGTCGCGCGCTGCGCCGCCTTGGCGTAATAGCGCGACGCCTGAAACTCCATATGTTCAGCTTCGGCCCGGATGGTGGCGAGCGGCAGGTTCTTGGTCAGCCAGATCGGTCGGCGCTTGAGAAATCCCTTCACGTCCTCGCGGCGGATCGGCGGCAACACCTTGCCGAAGCGCTGCTCGTACATTTCTAACAGAGTGTGACGGTGCTGGGTCTCCTCCTCGGCCATTTCCTCGAAGACCTTGGCGGAGGCCGGATAGCGGCTGGCGAGGTCTTCGGCGAAGGCGAGATAGATCAGGGCGTCTTCCTCTTCGGAGGAAATTGCGACGGCCAGGATCTCGCGTTCGGTCAGCTCGGCAAACGACTTCATACCCTGCTCCAGGCCCCGCGCGAGCCGTTCCTTAGAATGGTTCTAATGTGGGGACAGGGTGAAAGCCACCCCTCGGCTTGTGATTCTTCGCCGCATCCCTAGAGGTCTTGACGTTAGAAACGCGCGATTCGAGGCGTCGATGGCATGGCATGAGTGGCGCAAGAAAGCGATCCGCAGGGTCTTCCACCTGAGCTTTCTGCTGCGCCGGCCGATGACCATGGGAGTGCGTGCCGTGGTGATCGACGACAGCGACCACGTGTTCCTCGTCCGCCACGGCTACGTGCCGGGCTGGCACTTCCCGGGCGGCGGCGTCGACCCCGGCGAGACCTGTCACGAGGCGATGACGCGGGAGCTCGACGAGGAAGCCCATATCGAGGCGAAAGCGCCCGCCGCTCTGCACGGGATTTTCTTCAACCGGGAGGTTTCGCGCCGCGATCATGTGGCAGTCTACGTCGTTCGGGAATTTCAGATCGGCGCCAACCGCGCGCCCGACTGGGAAATTCAGGAGAGCGGCTTCTTCGCCCTCGACGCCCTGCCACCCGAGACCACGCAGGGCACGCGGCGGCGGCTCGCCGAAATCTTCGAGGGCGCGACCGTATCGGGCGACTGGTGACAAGGCGCGCTCTGAGGGCCGGGCCTTGTTACAGGAGCCGATCATGCTAAAGCCACGGTCGGCGGCGAGGACTTCTGCCGCCGTTCGATGCTGAATCTTCCGGATGCCATGAGCGACACCGATCCAGCCACAGGTTTGCATCACTCGCGCGTCGATCTGCCGGCGTTGACGATCCGCGCCCTGAAGGCGAGCGATCTGTCGGCGATCCTGAAGCTCGACGAGCGCGCCTTCGGGCCGGGCCGCTTCACCCGCACCGCTTACCGGCTGCGCGAGGGCGTCGCACCCGATATGGTTCTGTCCTGTGTGGCGACCATCGGGGGCATGCTGATCGGCTCCAACATCATGACGCCGATCCGCTGCGGCGGCGCGGATGCGCTGTTGCTGGGACCGCTGACGGTGGAGCCGGCGTTCCGCTCGCGCGGCATCGGCGAGGCGCTGGCGCAACGCTCGCTGGAAATCGCCCGTGAGACCGGCGCGCGGCTCGTGCTGCTCGTCGGCGACGAGCCTTATTACGCGCGGCTTGGATTCAAGCGCGTCCCGTTCGGGCGGCTGCTGATGCCCGGCCCGGTCGACCCCGCCCGCGTGCTGTATCGCGAACTCGCCGAGGGTGCGTTTGCCGACGTCAGCGGCCAGGTCAGCCGGGCGATCTAGCAACACTGCACGACTTTCCCATCGGCCGACAGGATCGCAGAACCGGCATGAGCGATAGCGACGATCACGACTGGAACAGCATGCCGACATGGTGCTGGGCCGCGCCGCTAGTGGCTGGTGCTCTCGTGGCGGCGTTGTTCGCGCAGGTCGCGTCGCCCACCAACGGATTCGTGTTCGCCGTCGCAATCGCGCTGCTGGGCGCGACGGTCTTCGCCGCCGTGCATCATGCGGAAGTGCTGGCGGTCAGGATCGGCGAACCGTTCGGGTCGATCCTGCTGGCGCTGGCGATCACGGCGCTCGAAGTCGGGCTGATCATCTCGGTGATGGCCACAGGCGCAGCCGGCAGCGACACGGTGGCGCGCGACACAGTCTATTCGGTGGCGATGATCGTCCTCAACGGCATCGTCGGCGTGTGTCTGGTGGCGGGCGCGGCGCGTCACTACGAGCAGGAATTCCGGGTGCAGAGCGCCGCCTCGATCCTCAGCGTCATCGCGACGCTGGCTGTGATCGCGCTGATCCTGCCGAATTTCACCGTGACGACGCCCGGCCCCTCCTATGCGCCGGGGCAATTGCTGTTCGTCAGCGCGGTGTCGCTGGGGCTCTACATTCTGTTCGTCTTCGTCCAGACGGTGCGGCACCGCGGCGATTACATCATGGGCGACGCCGTCCATCATGGCGAGAAACCCGGCGCGCGCAGCACGATGTTGAGCGCCATCCTGCTCGTCGTCAGTCTCATCGTGGTGATCGCGCTGGCGAAAAAGCTGTCGCCGATCGTCGAGGCGGCCGTGTTGCGCGCCGGTCTGCCGCAGGCGATCGTCGGCGTGGTGATCGCCATCGTGGTGCTACTGCCGGAAGGCGTCACCGCCCTGAAAGCGGCGCGCCACAACCGCCTGCAGACCAGCCTCAACGCCTCGCTCGGCTCGGCGCTGGCCAGCATCGGATTGACGATCCCGATTGTCGGCGCGGCGTCGGTCTTTCTCGGGCAGAAGCTGACGCTGGGCCTCGGCCCCGAATCCATGGTGCTGCTGATCCTGACGCTGTTCGTCAGCACGCTCACCTTCGCCACTGGCCGCACCACCGTGCTGCAGGGCGCAGTGCATCTCGTCATATTCGGCGTGTTCGTCTTCCTGTCGGCGGTTCCGTAGCCGCCGCGCCGACCAAGCTTAGCCATTTATTGATGGGATGCGGGCATGGCGGACACATTTCGAACAATTTCACCCAACATTGACGAAACCCGTTGCGAACCGCAAAGAAGGTTCCCAAATGAACGCGGCCGTTCGACGCCGGCACGTTTCGACGCAACAGACGAATGAGGAGGAGTTCACGCATGCGCTTCAGGTTGGCTGCATTTTTTCTGGCTTTGACGCTGAGCCCCATGGCGGCTCGCGCCGCAGACGCCCCGCCCGCCGACATCAAGGGGATGTGGCTCACCAGCGACTATCCGGCCCTGCAATTGCGTGCGGGCGAGGAATCGAGCCTGCCCCTGACGCTTTACACCTATGGCCTGCCGCCGCAGCGCACCGCGCTGACGATCGCCGAAAAGCCGGCCGGGTGGAACGCCGAGATCACCGGCTCCAACAAGCAGGTCAGCGCCGCCTTCACCGATTACAACGGGCGCGCCAACCTCAATCTGAAGCTCAACATCCCGGCTGACGCGAAGCCCGGCCCCTACAAGGTGAAACTGAACGCCGCCGGCGAAGGCGCCAATTCGGCGCTCGAAATCGCCGTCGACCTCGCCGCGCCACTGGCGGCCAAACTCACCGCCGCGCCGAAAGTCCCGGTGCTCAAGGGCACGCCGAAATCGAGCTTCGATTTCAACGTGACGGTGAAGAACGAATCCGCGTCGGACATGCTGGTGAACCTCGCCACCGACGCGCCGCGCGGTTTCCAGGTCACCTTCAAGGAAGGCTACGGCACGCAGGAGATCACCAGTCTCGTGTTCAAGCCGGGCGACAGCAAGGATATTTCGGTCAACATTAAGCCGGCGCTGAGCGCCTCGGCAGGCCAGTATCCGATCAACGTCACCTTCAACGGCGACAAGGCAACCGCCGCTGCGAAGCTGACGATGGACGTCGCCGGCCAGCCGTCGATCACCCTCACCGGACAGGGCGAGCGCCTCAGCGGCGACGCCTATGCGGGCGAGGAACGCAACCTGCAACTGATCGTCCGCAACACCGGCAGCGCGCCGGCGCGCGGCATCGAAGTCAGCTCCACGCCGCCGACCGGCTGGAAAATCGACTTCCAGCCCAAGCAGATTCCTGAAATCAACGCGGGCGAGGAAAAGCAGGTCACCGCCGTGCTGACTCCGAACGCCAAGGCCATCAACGGCGACTACATGCTGTCGATCCGCGCCTCGGGCGACGGCATCTCCGAAAACGCCAGCTATCGCGTCACCGTGATGACCTCGACGCTTTGGGGCGTCACCGGCATCCTGGTCATCGGCGCGGCGCTGCTGGTGCTGCTCGGCGCGGTCGGGAGGTTCGGACGCCGATGAGCGAGCCCATCATCCAGACGGAAGGGCTCACGAAGGCGTATGGCGGAAAGATCGCGGTGGACCGGCTCGACTTCGTCGTCGAGCCCGGCGAGGTGTTCGGACTTCTTGGCCCCAACGGGGCGGGAAAGACCACCACGATCCTGATGCTGCTCGGCCTCACCGAGCCGACCTCGGGCACGGCGCGCGTCGCCGGTTTCGACCCGCTGCGCCAGCCGCTCGAGGTGAAGCGACGCGTCGGCTACATGCCGGACTCGGTCGGCTTCTACGACAATCTGAGCGGGATCACGAACCTGCGCTACACGGCGAAACTCGCCGGCCTCGACAACAGGGAAGCGGACGAAGCCATCGCCCGCTCGCTCGACCGGGTGCATCTGTCCTATGCGGGCAAGCAGGCGGTCGGCTCCTATTCCCGCGGCATGCGCCAGCGTCTGGCGATTGCCGAAATCCTGATGAAAGGCGCGTCGATCGCGATCCTCGACGAGCCGACCGGCGGTCTCGATCCGCAGTCGACTCGCGAGTTTCTCGAACTGATCCGTTCGCTGAAGAAGGACGGGATGACGATCCTTCTGTCGTCACATCTGCTCGAACTGGTGCAATCGGTCTGTGACCGGGTGGCGCTTTTCAACAACGGCCGCATTGGGCTTTCGGGCCGGGTCGAGACGCTGTTGCAGGACGTGCTCGGCGGATCGCACTGGATCAGAGTCGAGGCGACCGGGAACGATCTCGAAAGCGCGGTGGGCCGCGTGCCGGGCGTCACCCGCGTGCAGCGCGACGGCAATGCGCTGCGCGTCGAGGCGACGTCGGACCTGCGCGCCGACATCGCCCGCGCGGTCGTGTCTGCTGGCGGAAATCTGACGATGATCGCCGCCGGACATTCCAGTCTCGAAGATGTCTACACGCGTTATTTCGAGGGGGTGGCCCATGCGGCGTGAAGGTTCCGCGCTCAGCGGCGCGACCACGGTGATGGCGAAAGAACTCGCCGACAACCTCGCCAGCGTGCGCATGCGCATGCTGGAACTGCTGATCTTCGTCACCGGCGCAGGCGCCGTCTACGCGACGATTGGCAGCGTCAAGGACATCGCCGGCCTCGTCGGCGAAGACCAGTTCATCTTCCTGAAGATCTTCACGACGCCGCGCGATCCGTTGCCGTCGTTCGTGGCCTTCCTCGGCTTCCTGATCCCGATCGTGTCGATTGCGCTCGGGTTCGACTCGGTGAACAGCGAATTCAATCGCCGCACCATGAGCCGTATCCTTGCGCAGCCGATCTATCGCGACGCGCTGCTGTTCGGAAAGTTTCTGTCCGGACTGGTGACGCTGGCGGTGGTGCTGTCGGCGCTGTGGATCTTCGTCGTCGGCCTCGGCATCCTGCTGCTGGGACTGCCGCCGGGCGGCGAGGAAGTGAAGCGCGGACTGGCGTTCCTCGTCACGGCGATCGCGTATGGCGCTGTATGGCTGGCGATGGCGATGCTGTTTTCCATCGTGTTTCGCTCCGCCGCGACAGCCGCGATGGCGTCCCTCGCGGTGTGGCTGCTGTTCGCGTTCTTCTGGCAGATGCTGGTGCCTTTGCTGACGACGCTGGTGGCCTCGCCCGATCCGTTCGATCTCGCGTCGCAACTGAAGACGATCAGCATCGGGCTGGGCATCGCGCGCCTGTCGCCGAACACGCTGTTCGGCGAGGCGACGCTGGCCTTCCTCAATCCGTCGGAACGCGGCCAATCGCTCGGCCCGATCCTCCGGTCGCAGATGGAAGGCGCGATCAGCGGCCCGCTGCCGTTCGACCAGAGTCTCATTCTGGTCTGGCCGCAGCTGACGGGACTCGTGGCCGCGGTGATCGTGCTGTTCACGATCGCCTACATCATGTTCCAGCGTCAGGAAGTACGGGCGTAACAGTCGACAACGTCAGCCCTCGTGGTTCGAGACGCCGCCTGCGGCGGCTCCTCACCATGAGGGCTTTTTTATATTTGCCGAAAACGAATGAAACCACTGACTTTAAGGAGACCTCATGGTGAGGAGCTTGCGCAGCAAGCATCTCGAACCACGAGGGCGTCAGCCGCTTAATCTGCCGCATGCCTTTCGTCAGGCCCGCACCCGCGGCCTGCGGCCTTCCCAGAGCCAGCCGGCCAGAATTCCGCCCAACAGCACCAGCAGTCCGAGGAAGCCGATCGCCAGCGGGGCGACCCCGATGCCGGTGACGACGCTCGCGCCGGTGCGTTTGAACGCCACATAATCGGACCCGCCGTAGATCGGACTGTCGCGCATCGTGACGAAACGCGGCATGTCGATCTTGCCCGACGCCGACGCGATGCGGCGCACCGTGCCGCCGGTCGCCTCCGCAAGCGGCTTCAACTTGTCGGGCGTCGACACCACTTCCTGAAACTCGCGCGGGTTTTCAGGCCCGACGCTGACCAGCGCCGAGAGATCGCCGTCGCTGAGCTTGTAGAGCCCCAACTGGCCGACCGTGACGCGGCCGCGCGACAGTCCGGGCTCGAACGGGGTCAGCGACACGGTCTGCGTCGCGCCTGACGGCGACGTCACCGTGACGGGTTTCTGTTCGTCCTTCAGGCTCTGGCGCTCAATCGAAATCTCGCTGCCGCGCGAACTGGCGCGCAGCGCCTCTTCCTCGAGCTCCGGCTCTTTCATCAGCCAGTGCGACAGGCGGCGCAACAGGTCGAGATGCGGTCCGCCGTTCTCGAAGCTGCGCGCCCACAGCCAGATCTGATCGCTGAGCAGCAGGCCGACGCGGCCCTTGCCCTCGCGCGACAGCAGCAACAGCGGCTGCTTGTCGGCGCCGGACATCACCGCCTGCCCGCCCGATTGTGCCGCGCCCACCTGCCGGAACCATTCGCTCCAAGCCGGCGGTTCGGAACTGGCGCCGGGAAGATCGCGCGTTACCGGATGCTTGCCGCCGATGTCGGTGATCTGCGGCCGGAACGGCCGCTCGATGATCCGCCCATCGGGCCGCGCCGGCGAAATACGGCCGAGCGGCGAGTAATAGAGGCCATCGCGCGTCGCGTAGTCGGGTCCGACCGCCATCAGCAGCGCGCCGCCTTCGCGGACATAGCGAACGATGTTCTCAAAATAGACCGAGGGCAGCACGGTCTGGTTCGAGTAGCGGTCAAAGATGATCAGGTCGAATTCGTTGATCTTGCGGCCGAACAGGTCGGCGGTGGGAAACGCGATGAGCGACAATTCGTTGATCTGCGCGCCGTCCTGCCCCTGCTTTTCCGGCGGGCGCAGAATGGTGAAATGCACGAGATCGACGTTGGCGTCAGCCTTCAGCAGATTGCGCCAGGTGCGCTCGCCAGCGTTCGGTTCGCCGGAGACGAGCAGCACCTTCAGCTTGTCGCGCACGCCGTCGATCGTCAACACGGCCTTGTTGTTCAACGTGGTGAGTTCGTCAGGCAAAGCCGCGACTTCGAGTTCGACGACGTTTGGCCCGCCGTGTTCGATCTTCACCGGCACACGCGCCACAACGCCGGCGCGGGTGCGAACCACGCCGAGTTCGGTTCCGTCGCGCCGTACGACGATGTTGACGGTCTCGCCGCGATCGTTGGTGTCGAGCACCCGCACCGAAATCGTCTGGTCCTTGCCGACGATGCCGAAGCGCGGCGCTTCGACGAGTTCGATGCGCCGGTCGCGTTCGCCCTCGCGGCCGGTAATGAAGGCATGCAGAGGCGCACGGAAGCCGAGCGCTTCGGCCGTCGCCGGAATGTCATGCACGACGCCGTCTGTGA
>CANJEY010000170.1 GCA_947472615.1 Beijerinckiaceae bacterium | reverse complement strand
CGGCCTCGAATATTTCTGCTTCGAAGGCGATGGCTTGTGGACGTCGAGCGACGCCGATCTGATCGCGCTCGCCAAGAAGGAACTCGCCATCATCGGCCTCGCGCAGGAAGACGAGATTCTCGACGGCTGCGTGGTGCGGCAGAAGAAGGCCTATCCGGTCTACGACGAAGGCTATCGCGAGCGCGTCGGTTCGATCAGGGACGAACTCGCCGCGCGCTATCCGACGCTGCATCTCGTCGGCCGCAACGGCATGCACAAGTACAACAATCAGGATCACGCGATGATGACCGCCATGCTGACGGTGGAGAACATCGCGGCCGGCAAGCTCGTCTACGACATCTGGAACGTCAACGAAGACGCCGAGTATCACGAAGCGGGGGAATCTGGCGCGGCCGAAGCGCTCTCCAGCGTGCGTCAGGTGCCGGAGAAAGTACGCGCCGCCGGCTGATTACTGTCAGATCGACGATCCGAAAAGCCGGGGCCTTTGGGCTCCGGCTTTTGTTCAGCGGATTTCGTAGGCTTTGAAGCGCGTGCCGATGAGTTTGACGGGCGCCAGCCAATCCGGCGCTTCGCCCTTCGCCAGCAGAGCCGCGAGCCCCTTTGGAGCCAGCGCCGCATAGGTGTCGATCTCCTGCGAGGGATCGCACACGACCAGATAGCGCGCGCCGCTCGCCTTCGCGAAAGCATGCGCTGCGTCCGGCGGTGACATGAACGTCTCGATGCCGATGCGATTGCCGTGATTGGCGCGATGGTATGCGCCCGACGTCACCGCATGATGCGTTTCGACAAGGATGTAGCCGGCGTAGTCGATCATCGTCAGCAGTTTGGCAGCCGGCAATTGATTGAGAGCGCGCAGATTCGCGGTCTCGTAACAGGCGTCTGGACTCGCCGCCGCCTGCGACGCGCCTGCCTGCGTCGCCACTTGCGCGGCGGGCACCGGCAACGCGATCGTCTACGCCTGCGCCCACATCACCGACACAAACGGAAGGGCCGCCATCATGGGGCCGAACAGCCGCATGTGTTCGGTCGTCGCGGCGCGATCGGCGACGCGCAACACGACCCATAGGCCGCCCAGCACCAGCAGCGGAGCGGCGGACGCCGACGCCCGCACCGCCCAGCAGGCCGCCAGAAGTCCAACGCCGCCGAACGCCGCGACCGCGAGCCATTGCGGGCGCTTCCCGGGCTCGAACCAGATCGCCGCCGCGATCCCCGCCAGTCCCGCCAGCATCGGCAGGGCGAAAGGCAGGAATTCGGCGGGCTTCAGCGTCACGATGCGCCACAGCGGCAGGGCTTCGAGCACGTTGCTCAGCCAGATCCGGCGCACGAGCGGATCAAGGCCCGCGAACGGATCGAGGATTGAACCCGGATCGCGCAAAACGCCGGGCGACGCGAACGCCAGCAGACCGGCGAGCACAAGGCCTGCGACGACGGCGGCGGTCAACCGCGCCGGGATCGTCTTCAAAAACACACATGATGCGCCCGAAAGAGCCGCGCAGGCCGCGCCGCACGCGAGCGCCGCGAACAGATAGGCGGTCGACAACGCGTCGAGTTCATAATGGCCGTAACGCTGCGGGCCGACGGTCGCCAGATAGGCGAGCGCGGTGGCCAGCACCAGCGAGACGCCCAACCCCGTCAGCGGCCGCGTCGCGTCGCGCCCGCGCGCGATCCAGTTCACGACGAACACGCCCGCCATGGCGATCACGAACGGCAGGTTCTCGACGCTAATGGCCATCGACAACGCCGCGAAAGCGCCGGCCGAGAGGCCCGGCCTCAGATCGCCGCCATCGAGCGCGTCGAGCGTCGCCTTCATCATCAGCACGAGCAGCACAATCTGCGGCGCGTGATGGTCGATGCGGCCGGGGACGAACTGAAACGTCGTCGCCATCGTGAACAGGCCGATGAAGGCGGCGGGCGCGGTGGCCCGCACGCCGAACAGCTTGCGCCCGAGCGCGATGAACGCTGCGAAGAAAGCAATGTGCATCAGGAACGGAAACGCCAGACGGCACAGGCGCTCGGCGGTATCGGGCTCCGCGAACAGGCCGAAGAAGCGGATCAGCAGCGCCAGCGGAACGTCCACCACGCGGGACCAATGCATGAACACGCCGTCCGGCGGATCGAAGCGCGTCGCGGTCATGTCGAACCAGGACTGCCCGGCGAGCCAGTCGCGCACCTGCGCAAGCCGCATGGCGTCGTCGGTGTCGTGAAAGACGCCGGTGCGCCAGACGTCGATGAATTTCTGCACGGACAGCAATTGCGCCAGCAGCGCCGCCAGAACCGCCACCTTGGGGGCCGAGTCGAACAGCGATGCGGCGGACGCATCGGCGCGCGGCGCGCGATCGGCGGCAGGCGCAGCCATGCTCATTCAGAACTCCGCAACGGAACAGCGGAAACCGACATCATCGGCCGCGCCGTCACCATTCAGCAGAATGTTTGAGATCGGGTTACGGCGACGGCGGCAGGTTCAGTCCTGACCGGCTACGGCCTCTGCCCGCAGGTCTTCGGGACGCGGCATCGAGATCACATTGTAACCGGCGTCGACGAAGTGGATTTCGCCCGTCACGCCCGACGACAACGGCGACAGCAGATAAAGCGCAGAGCCGCCCACGTCCTCGATCGTCACCGGACGTCGCAGCGGCGAATGAGCGCGCTGGAACGAGAACATGGCGCGCGCCTCGCCGATGCCGGCGCCCGCGAGCGTGCGGATCGGGCCAGCCGAAATGGCGTTGACCCGGATGCCGGTTGGGCCGAGATCGCTCGCCAGATAGCGCACGCTGGCTTCGAGCGCGGCTTTCGCCAGCCCCATCACGTTGTAGTTCGGCATGACGCGCGTTGCGCCGCCGTAGGTCAGCGTCAGCAGCGAGCCGCCATCGGGCATCAACTTCGCGGCGCGCTGGGCAAGTTCGGTGAACGAGAAACAGGAGATCACCATCGTACGGGTGAAATTCTCTCGCGTGGTGGCGTCAACGTAGAGGCCCTTCAGTTCGTTCTTGTCGGAAAAACCGATCGCGTGAACCACGAAGTCGATCGTGCCCCATTCACGCTTCAGCAGATCGAACAAGGCATCGACGCTGGCGAGGTCTTCCACGTCGCAGGGCGCGACGATGCGCGAGCCGACGCTTTCGGCCAGCGGCTTGACGCGCTTGCCCAACGCCTCGCCCTGATACGTGAAGGCGAGTTCAGCGCCTTGCGCGGCGACCGCGCGCGCGATTCCCCAGGCGATGGAATGGTCGTTCGCGACGCCCATGATGAGGCCGCGCTTGCCCCGCATCAGGTCGCCGGTGGGCAGCGCGGGCTCAGGCGTCGACATGCTTGAACACCAGCGTCGCGTTGGTTCCGCCGAAGCCGAACGAGTTCGACATCACGGTGGCCAGCCGCACGTTGTCGCGGCGCTGGCGGATGATGTTCATGTCCGCGAAGGCCGGATCGAGTTCCTCGATATTGGCGCTTTCGGCGATGAAGCCGTTCTGCATCATCAGCAGCGAGTAGATGGCTTCCTGCACGCCGGCCGCGCCGAGCGAATGCCCGGTGATGGACTTGGTGGCCGAGATCGGCGGGCACTTCTCGCCCGCGCCGAACACGCGGCGGATCGCCTCGATCTCCTTGAGGTCGCCCACCGGCGTCGAGGTCGCGTGCGGATTGATGTAGTCGATCGGCGTCTTCACGCCCGCCAGCGCCATCTTCATGCAGCGTTCCGCGCCTTCGCCCGAGGGGGCCACCATGTCGTAGCCGTCCGAGGTGACGCCGTAACCGGCGACTTCCGCGTAGATTTTCGCGCCGCGCGCCTTGGCGTGCTCGTATTCTTCCAGCACAAGCACGCCCGCGCCGCCGGCAATGACGAAGCCGTCGCGGTTCTTGTCGTAGGCGCGGGAGGAAACCGCCGGACGATCGTTGTAGGAAGACGACATCGCCCCCATGGCATCGAACAGCACCGACAGCGACCAGTCGAGTTCCTCGCAGCCGCCAGCAAACATCACATCCTGCTTGCCGTACTGGATCATCTCGACGGCGTTGCCGATGCAATGGCTCGACGTCGCGCAGGCTGACGAGATCGAATAATTCACGCCCCTGATCTTGAACCAGGTGGCGAGCGTGGCCGACGCAGTCGACGACATGGCCTTCGGCACCGCGAACGGGCCGACGCGCTTCGGTCCCTTGGTGCGCGCCGTGTCGGCGGCCTCCACGATGGTGCGAGCCGAGGGGCCGCCCGAGCCCATGATGATGCCGGTGCGCTCATTGGAAATGTCGCCGGCGTCGAGGCCCGAATCCACAATGGCCTGATCCATCGCCACATGGTTCCAGGCGGTGCCGCCGGCGTGGAAGCGCATGGCGCGGCGATCCACAATGCCTTCGGGATCGAGCGTCGGCGCGCCGTGCACCTGACAGCGGAAGCCGAGTTCGGCGTATTTGTCGGCCTTGACGATGCCGGATTTGGCTTCGCGCAGGGAAGCGAGCACTTCCTGCGGGTTGTTGCCGATCGAGGACACGATCCCCATGCCGGTAACCACGACGCGTCTCATGGCGTTCTCCTGGCGGCGCGCGGCCGCGTAGACGTTACAGTCAGGCGGCTTCCGCCTTGGCGAGGCCGACCCGCAGATCCTTGGCCTCGTAGATGCGCTCGCCGTCCGCCGCGACCCAGCCGTCGGCGATGCCCAGCACCAGTTTACCCCGGAAGATCCGCTTGAAGTCGATGCCGTATGTGACCGTCTTCACGCTCGGTCGCACCTGGCCGGTGAACTACACCTCGCCGACGCCAAGCGCCATGCCGCGGCCGGGATTGCCGAGCCAGCCGAGATAGAAGCCGGTGAGTTGCCACAGGGCGTCGACGCCGAGACAGCCCGGCATCACCGGATTACCCTTGAAATGGCAGTCGAAAAACCACAGCGACGGATTGATGTCGAATTCCGCGCGGGCGTAGCCCTTGCCGTAAGCGCCGCCCGCCTCGAAGATTTCGGTGATGCGGTCGAACATCAGCATCGGCGGCAGCGGCAGTTGCGCATTGCCGGAGCCGAACAATTCCTCGCGCCCGCAGGCCAGCAAGTCTTCGTAACCGAAACTGGAGCGGCGGTCGCTCATGGGGTTCCTTCAACGTCCTTGGCCGGCGCCCGAAACGGCTTACCGGCGGCGGCCTTCTAGCACAGCGAAGCCACGGCCGAAAGCGCCGCAGGCCGCCGCCGCACGGGCGAAACGCCGCGCGGGGCCAGTTCGTTCAGTCTGTCCTGTGAAGCGCCGTCGCGTCAGCGCGGCGCGAGAATCATCACCATCTGGCGGCCTTCCATGGAAGGCTCCAGTTCGACCTTGGCGAAGGTCGTGGTTTCCTGCTTCACACGTTCGAGCAGCCGATAGCCGATGTCCTGATGCGCCATTTCGCGACCACGGAAGCGCAGGGTCACCTTCACCTTGTCGCCTTCCTCGAAGAAGCGCCGGACGGCCTTCATCTTGGTGTCGTAATCGTGGTCGTCGATGCCCGGACGAAGCTTGATTTCCTTGACCTCGACGATCTTCTGGCGCTTGCGCGCCTCGGCCGCCTTCTTCTGCTCCAGAAAGCGGAACTTGCCGTAGTCGAGGATCTTGCAGACCGGCGGATTGGCGTTCGGCACGATCTCCACGAGATCGAGGCCCGCGTCATCGGCGATCTTCTGCGCTTCGACGATGTCGATCGCGCCGTGATTCTTGCCGGTGTGATCGATCAACTGCACCTCGCGGACCCGGATATCGCGATTGATGCGATGGCCGTCCTTCTGCGGGGTGGGCGGTGCTTTCATTGGGCGGCGAATGTGTGTGCTCCTTTAATGAACTCGTCGGACCCTGCCTGCGCTTAAGCAAAAGCGCCCCGCAACCCGAGGCTACGAGGACAGAACCCTTTCGCAGAATCACGCATCCGGGGCGGGTGTCAACTGAACTTGCGGCGGATCGACAAAAAACCGTTGCATTCAGCGCTCGGATGGCCCGTCGCGGGCCTCCAGCAGGGCGGTATAGACGTCGAGCGTGTCCATTTTCATCCGATCAAGGGAGAAATTGGCCACCACATGGGCGCGGGCGCGGGTCGAAATCGCATCACGAGCGGTTGCGCCGAGCGATAGCGCCTCGCTCAACGCCGCCGCCAGCGCGCCGGAATCGCCCGCCGGAATGCGCCAGCCGGTGCGGATATGCGGGTCCACATCGGGCGGAGCCAGCACGGTCTCGGGCGCCGCGCCCAGATCGGTCACCACGACGGGCGTTCCGAGCGCCTGCGATTCGACCGCGATGCGCCCGAACGCCTCCGGTTCGATCGACGTCACCGCCACTACGGAGGCGGCCCGCATGGCGGCCGGCATGTCAACACAATGGCCGACGCGCTTGACGACGCCTTTCAGGCCGGATGCGTCGATCAACTGGTCTAGATCGCGCACATAGGAATCGCGGCCCTGCGGGTCGCCGGCGAGGATGTAGCGAACGTCCTGCACGCCCGTGTCGCGCAGCTTTTTCGCGGCTTCCACCAGCACCTTCTGGCCCTTCCAGGCGGTGAGGCGGGCGGCGAGCAGCACGATGCGCTCATCCGGCGCGACGCCCCATTCGGTGCGCAGATGCTGTACGCGGGCGGCGCTGACGGCGTCGGGCGAGAAAAGGCTGAAGTCGGTGCCGCGCGGAATGACCCGCACGCGGCCCTCGGCGAACGGATGCAGGCGCAGGATGCGGGCGGCTGTGAAATCCGAATTTGCGATGACGGCGTCGCCGCGCGCCATGACGGAATTGTACAGCGTCTTCAACGCTGACTGGCCCGAATAGGCGCCATGATAGGTCGTGACGAACAACGTGCGTGTGCGCCGCGCCGCCCCATACGCCACCCATGCGGGGGCGCGGGAGCGGGCATGAATGATGTCCACGCCCTCGTCGCGCATCAGGCGTTCGAGATGCAGCACGTTGGCCGCCATCGCGAACGGGTTTTTGGTCTTGGCGTCGAACGGCAGCCACCAGCCGCCCTTGGCCTGCAATTCGCTGACAAGTCGACCGCCGCGCGACGCCACCAGCGCCCGCGCGCCGACGTCGTTCAACGCCGCCGCGATGTCGATCGTGGTGCGCTCAGCCCCGCCGGCGTCGAGTTCCGGGATGATCTGCAGCACGGTGCGGCCAGCAAGCGTCGACATGCCTTCCCGCCGGAAGGGGGAAATCATATCGGGTCGCATTGCGGCCCCGTGCGATGTAAGTATCCGGCGGCGCGCATGCGCGGCAGCCCTCCCGAGAGAATCGAACCTGACGTTACCCGTGAACGAGACCAATCCGCAAATTCCGCCCTCGCCGCAGGATATTCCGTCGATCCTGACGGTCGTTGCCGACGGCGAGAGCCGCGCCATCGCGTTCCGCCGCCGCAGGCCGACCGAAGCGATCACGCGGCCGGGCGTGGTCTGGCTCGGCGGTTTCAAGTCAGACATGAAATCCACCAAGGCCGAACGGCTCGAAGCCTGGGCCGCCGCGGAGGGGCGCGGATCGCTGCGGTTCGATTATTCGGGCCACGGCGAATCGGGCGGGCGCTTCGAGGATGGAACGATCGGCCACTGGCTCGCCGAAAGCCTGGCGATGATCCGCACGCAGACGGAAGGCCCGCAGATTCTGGTCGGCTCGTCCATGGGCGGCTGGATCGCATTGCTGGTCGCACGCGAACTCGAAAAGGCCGGCGAATCGAAGCGTCTCGCCGGGTTGGCGCTGATCGCGCCGGCGGTGGATTTCACCGAGGCGCTGCTGTGGAGTCACCTTCCGCCCGACGCTCGTAGCGATATCGAAACCAAAGGGCTCTGGTTGCGCTATTCGCAATATGCGCCCGAGCCCTATCCGATCACACGCGCGCTGATCGAGGACGGACGCCGTCATCTGTTGCTGGGCGGCACGATCCGCACCCATTGTCCGGTGCATATCCTGCAAGGCATGCAGGACCCCGATGTGCCGTGGCGTCACGCGATGACGCTGGTCGAGCATCTCGCCGGCGATCCGGTGGCGCTGACGCTGATCAAGGACGGCGATCACCGCCTGTCGCGCGAGGAAGACATCGCCCGGCTGCTCTCGGCCGTCGAGAACCTGGCCTAACCGTTTATTGTTTCGGCGCGCCCTTGTTGGCCGGATCGAGCCGGACGGCGTGGCTGGTGTGAAAGATCGCGAAGGCCGCGATTCCCATTGCGGCCATCACGATCGCCAGCGGCAGCGCGCTGGTGACGATCATCCGACTCAACACCGCGCCCACCACGGCCGCGAACACCATCTGACACAGGCCCATCAGGGACGAGGCCGCGCCGGCGCGTTCGGGAAACGGCATCAGGGCGGACGCGACCAGCAGCGGCAGCAACAGCCCGATGCCCGCAAAGAACACCATGCCGGGGACAAAGAACGCGATCGGCGATTGCGGGAGCAGCAGCACGCCGACCAGTTGCAGCAGCCCGCCCGCCATCAGGAAGGCCGTGCCGATGCCGATCGTGCCGTCGATGCCGAAACGCGGCGTCAGCCGGCGGTTCACAAAGGTCGCGGCCAGAAAGCAGATAGACGCGCAGGCGAAGGTCAGGCTGAATTGCAGCGGCGGAAAACCATACAGATTCTGGAGGATGAACGGCGACGCCGAGATGAAGCAGAACAGGCCCGCAAAGCCCATCGCCTGAATGCCCACATAGGCGCGGAACGCCCTGTTGCGGCCGACGATTCCGAAGCTCGCCAGAACGCTACGAAAGGACAGCGGCCCCTCCTGCCTGTGCCGAAGCGTTTCCGGCAGCAGCAGCGCCACGACTGTCAACAGCACAAGGCCGCCGATCGTCATCGTGACGAACACCGAACGCCAGCCGAACGCCACCTGCAGGACGCCGCCCAGAATCGGCGCCGCGACCGGCATCATGCCGGAAAT
>CANJEY010000169.1 GCA_947472615.1 Beijerinckiaceae bacterium | reverse complement strand
TGTGTTGGTCGGGTTGACGCTGCGTTCGAAATAGAGCTGCTGCCCGTCGCTCAGCATGAATTCGTAAAACAACACGGCCGCGTGCGGATGCGGCGCGCGCTTCGCGACTCCGATTCCGACCGGCTGGGCGTAGACTGGGGGCATGTAGATCAGCTCCACCGGCACGCCGTCGCGCTTCATCTGCTCGATGCGATTGTCATAGACGGTGATGCTGAGCGGCACCTCCCCGGATGCGATCAGGTTGGCCAGCAGCGTATGCCCCTTGCGCACCGACACGCCATTGCGCGCCACCATGTCGCGGAACAGTTTGACCGTACGCTCTTCGCCCATGTCGGCCGCCATGGAGGCGAGCCAGTCCACTGAACTGTCCTCGACCGCCAGCTTGCCGCGAAAGCGCGGATCAAGCAGGTCGTCCCACGAACGCGGAGCATCCTGCTTCGGGATCACGCGCGTGTTGTAGCCGATGGCGAAAATGTTCATGCGCGTCGCCACCCATTCGCGATGGGGAAACGACGCCTGCGGCGCAAGCTCTTTCGTGACGTCTGACGTGATCGGCTGCAGCAGGCCCTCGCGGTGAAACACCTCCATGCCCATGCCGCCGGTTTCCAGCGTGTCGACCTCGAAGCGTCCGGCCCGCGCCTCGGCCAGCGCGCGGCGCATCATGTCCTCGGTGCCGCCGCGCCACAGCACGGCCTTGACGCCGTACTTCTTCTGGAACGCGCCGCTGATGGCGCTCATGTCCTCCTGCGTAGCGGAGGAATAGATGTTGACCGCACCCTCTCGCTTTGCGCCGTCGATCAGCTTTTGCATGCGATCAGGGCCGGACAGGGTCGCAACGTCGGCGGCGGTTTGCGCCTCGAGCGGCGACGCCAGCAAAATCCACGCAAGGGCGCAAGCGCCGGCGCGCGCGCGAATCGCCCGCATGGAATCCTCCCTGAGGCCCTTTATGGTTTCAGCGAACCGCCAGGCCGAAGCGGCGCACGAAGACGAAAAAGCACAGGCTGACGACGGTCATGAACCCCGTCCACAACACACCGACGGCGCTCAATTCGCCGAGCAGTCCGTTCTGCCACATGTCGAACAGCGCCACCGCCACCACGCGCGAGTTCGGCCCCGACAGCAGGATCGGAATCGACACCGCCTTGACGCTGACCAGAAACACGAACAGCGCGCCAGCCGTCAGCGCCGGCGCCACGAGCGGCACCACGATGCGGATGAAGATCGTGCGAGGCTGGGCGCCGCTGACCGCGGCCGCTTCCTCAAGCTCGCGGTTGATCTGCAGGATGCCCGCGTAGGAATAACGCATGCCGTACGGCAGATAGTGGATGGCGGAGGCGATGATCACCGACACCAGCGTGCCGTAGAGCGGAACCGGCAGGTTCAGCACGATTTCCAGCATCGCCACCGCCATCACGATCGCCGGAAACACCAGCGGCGCACTGCAGAGCTGATCGAGAATCCACGCGCCGGGCCGCCGTCGCACGACGAGCCAAGCGCACAGCGCCGTCAGGCCCACCACGAGCAAAGCGGTCATGGCGCCCAGCACCAGCGTGTTGAGGATCGCCTCGCGAAACGTCTGGCCATTGAGCACCGTGAGGTAATGCTTCGTGGTGACGAGCTTTATCGCAGCGGCGCTGATGCCCTCATAATAGGGCTGGAACGAAACCCAAACGAGCATCGACATCGGCAGCACTATGCTGACCATGAAGATCGACACCAGAATGCCGGCCGTCACATATTTGTATTTGCCGAGATCGACTGTGCGCGGCCGGAAGCCCTTGCCGCTGATGGTCTGGTATTTCGATGCGTTGCGGGCCGTGTAGGAATAGGCGATCAGCAGCGCCGCCACGATGAACAGCAGCACGATCGAGAACGCGCCCGCCTCGCCGTAATCGGGCGGCGTGCGTTGCATCGTGCCGTAGATGTCCGTGGTCAGGACGTCGACGCGGCCGGGCCGGCCCACCAGCGCCGGCGTCTCGAACGATTCGAAAGCGCGGATGAAGGTTAGAATCAGCAGTGCGAAAATGCCCGGCAGCGCCAGTCGCAGCGTCACCTTGCGCAGGATCTGCCCGACGTCGGCGCCCGACATCATGGCGGCTTCCTCGAGCGCCGGATCGTTGTTGCGGAACACCGCCGACAGCAGCAGGAAACACAGCGGCGAATATTCGATGCCTTCGACGAGGATCATGCCGCCGAGCGAATAGACATTGAGCACCGGCTCGCTCTGTCCGAGTAGCGCCATCAGCATCTGGTTGACGGGGCCGGTCTTGCCGAGGATCAGCAACAGCGAGATCGTGTAGAGCACGCTCGGCACGCCGAGTCCGACGATCGAGATCGCCAGAACATATTGCCGCAACGGCGTATTGGTGCGCTCGACAATCCAGGCCTGAATGCCGCCGATCGTCAGCGCCAGAAACGCCGAGCCCAGCGCATAGAGCGACGACGTCGTCAGATGACGCAGGAAGCGCGTGCCGTCGATCAGCTCCAGATATTTGTCGAAGGTGAACTCGCCGAACGACCCATCGTAATTCGTCTCATGCACGCTGGCGATGACGAGGAAGATCAGCGGCGGAATCACCAGCAGCGCCAGAAACGCCGCCAGCGCCGCGACAGGGCCGAAGAAGGCGAGCCGGGGGAACAGCCGCCCCCGGCCTTTATCGGTCGCCCGGGCCGGCGATGCGGCTGCCTGATCAGTCACTGGCCCCTGCCCTTTCGATCGCCAGCGACGCCGCTCAGCGGAAGTACTTCTTGTAGAGGGCTTCAGCCTTGCGCTGGTTGTCGATCAGGGTCTGGTCGCTGAGGTAGCTCTCCTTCAGGCCGACGAGGCCGGGCGTGATCGGCTCCAGCTGCTTCAACGGCTTCACCGAATCCAGTACGGGGAAATATTGCGCGTCGCGCATCACTTCCTGACCGTCCTTCGAAACGAAGAAGTCCATGAACAGCATGGCCGCATATGGATGCTTCACGCCTTTCGGGATCACCAGCGAACCGGAGATCGACGGCACCGGCTCCATCGCCTGCGCGCCGGCGGGCGCGCCTTCGGTGGCGCTGATCACCGGATGATGCAGGAAGATGTTAACGGCGATCAGATATTCGCCTTCGATGACGCGGTTGACGAGCGTGCGGGCGCTGCCGTTGAAGCTGACGATGTTCTGCGCCTGCAACTTCTTCAGATATTCGTCGGTCGCCGCCTCGCCGCGCGTGATGAGCAGATTGGTGACAAACAGGATCGCGCCGCTGATCGAATCCTCAAGCCACGCCAGTTTGCCCTTCCATTTCGGATCGAGCAGATCGTCGAAGGTTTTCGGCTGCGTGCCGGGCGGCACGAGCTTTGTGTTGTAGGCGATGCCGAAGAAATTCAGGCGGCTTGCGGCGGACAGGCCACGGCTGTCCTGATATCGCGCCGGTATCGCGTCGGTGTAGGGCGACTTGAACGGTAGAATAGCGTTGGCGCGCGCCATCGAGGCCGCGACGCCGACGCTTTCGATGATGTCGACCTGCACGTTGTTGGCGCGCTGTTCGGCAAGCGTCTTCTGGACGATCTGGATTTCGGTGCCGCGCCAGTATTCCACCTTCATGAACGGATATTTCTTCATGAAGGCGTCGACTTCGGCGCGCAGGCCCTGATCGACCGTCAGGGCCGAATAGAACATCAAGCTGCCTTCCTTGCGGGCGCCTTCCTCAATGACTTTCTGCCGGTCCGCCCCGGTGTAGTTGAGGATGTCCGACACCGCGTCCGCGCGCGCCGCCTGCGTCGCGGCGAGCGCCGCCGTCAGACCAAGCGCCGCCAGCGCCACGCGCACCTGTCTCGCCTTTGCGAAATCGAACATCGTTTCCTCCGGAATGAATCGCGGGCGGGCGCTTCACGGCGCCCGCCTCGTTCGTCGACTGGGATCAGGCCTTGCGCGGGAACGGGCTGCCGGCCTTCGGCAACACGCCGCAGCCGGGAGCGTCCGTCACATGCAGCACGCCGTTGTCGAGCTTCATGCCTTCCCACGGATCGTTGATGAGGCCCTCGAACTCGGTCAGCTCCGACGAGTACCAGATGCCCGGCAGCGCCGCCGCGAGTTGCGAGGCGTGCGCTGGCAGCAGCTTCGGACCCGAATGCGCGCCCATGCGATACTTCACGCCGCCGGCTTCGCAGATCATCGCGGCCGCATAGGTCTTGCGCAGACCGCCAATCTTGCTGAGCTTCAGCGACACCGCGTCGGCGATGCGCTCGCGCACGATCAGCGTCACCTGCTCCAGCGAATAGGCGGCTTCGTCAGCCTCGACCGGGATCGACACAGCATCGGTCACCATCTTCAGGCCGCGCAGATCGTTGAACGCCACGGGCTGTTCGGCGAGCTCGATGTTGAACGGCTCCATCATGTTGATCGCCTTGATGGCGAGCTTCGGCGACGTGTAGGACTGGTTCGCGTCGATCGTCAGATGGATTTCCTTGCCGACTTCCTCGCGGATCGCTTCGACGCAGGCGACGTCCTCATGCACGTTGCCATGCACCTTGATCTTCAGGTGACGCACGCCCTCGTTGACAAGCTTGCGGGCGTTGGCGGCCATCTTCTCAGGCGACTTGATGGGCAGAATGCGCAGCGAGTCGAACTGCGTCACGGCCGGACCGCCGAACAATTCGCAGATCGGCACGCCGAGACGGCGCGCCAGCAGATCGTGCAGCGCGCAGTCGATGCCGGACTTCGCCTGATTATTGCCGACCACGTTGTGGTCGAGTTCGTCCATGATCGCGGCGATCTTGCGCGAATCCTTGCCCACCAGAATCTTGGCGAAGCGGTCGAGGTTGGCCTTCACGGATTCCAGCGGCGCGCCGTAATGCGCCATGGCGGATCCGTATCCGTACCCGATGGTGCCGTCCTCGGCGATGATCGACACGACCCAACCCTGCGATTGCGGGCTCGCGGCCAGCGCGAATTTCCATTCCGGATCGTGCTTCTCCAGGATGGAGGCGTCGATGCGCACTTCGGCAATCTTCATGTTCACTCCCCGATTGTTCGTCGTCTTGATGATGGCGAATTTTCAAGTGTGCGGGGCGTGAAGTCAACGCCCGATTTGAACGCGCGCGAAATGAATTGCGCAGCGAAGCGCCTTGACAGCCGGGCGGCGGATCGTCGAACAAGGAAAAAATAGCGGAGGATGCGTCATGGCGGCCAAACAGATGGATTTCGCCCATATCGGACCCGAGACTCTGGCGGGCCGATACCTGCGCCGGTTTTGGCATCCGATTCATCGCTCCGCCGACCTGCAGATCGGCCGGCCCGTGCGGGCCAAACTGATGGGCGAATTCTTCACACTCTGGCGCGGCGAAAGCGGCGAAGCGCACATGGTGGAAGACGCCTGTCCGCACCGCCAGACGGCGCTGTCGCTCGGCTGGGTCGCGGGCGACAACATCCGCTGCTTTTACCACGGCTGGGAATTCAGCGGCTCGGGGCAGTGCATGGCGATGCCGGCCGAGAAGAAGTCGTTCGAGGCAAAAGTTCAGGTGCGCGCCTACGCAGTGCGCGAATATCTGGGGCTGATCTTCGCCTATATCGGCGAGGGCGATCCGCCGGCGTTCGTGCGCTATCCCGAGCTGGAAAACTCGTCGGGCGGCGTTACCGTGCATCAGCATCCGGTGCCGTGCAATTATTTCCAGCGCATCGAAAACGATCTCGATGAATTGCACATCCATTTCGTGCACGCCGTTACCGCGGACCGCATCGGCCTGCACGAAATGCCGGAGATCAAGGTGTCCGAGACGCCCTACGGCATTCGCCGCGAGGGGCACCGCTCCGGCGGCGGGCGCAACGTGACGCGCATCGGCCATTTCATCATGCCCAACATCAGCATGGTCGATCTGCCGCCTTCGCCGGCGCACAATTACTGGACGATCACCGCCTCGTGGCGCGTGCCGATCGACGACGAGACGATGATGACGTTCGCGATCCGCCTGCGTCCCGGCGAAGCGCCCGCGCATGAGAGCCACCGCGTCGCCAGCCCCGACCCGATGCAACTCACCGAGGATATTCTGGCGGGCAGAATGCGCGTGCAGGACATCGACCCGAAATATCCCGGCCTGTTCAACGTGCAGGACAATGTGGCGATGGCCGGACAGGGGCGCATCGTCGATCGCTCGAAGGACCGGCTCGGCCAGTCTGATGTCGGCGTCATCCTGATCCGCAAGCTTTATGACCGCGAGTTGCGGGCGCTGGCGCAGGGCAAGCCGACGAAAAAATGGAAGCGGCCGGACACGAAGCTCGACTTCGCGATCTCGGAAGTCAGCGCCTACGTCGACGTCTGAGGCATCGCGGCGGCCGGACGAACGCCAAAGGCGACGATCCGGTAAGCCACACGGGGAGGCTCGACACATGGACATGAAACGCACGCGCGGACTGTCGTCGCTGATAGCCGCCGCCTGCTTCGCAATAACTTCGCTCACAGCCAGCGCCGCCGAGATCACGCCGGAACTGCGCGCGCTCATCGACGCAGCCCGCAAGGAAGGCGCGCTGTCGCTGGTGTTCGGCGAAGGATCGCTTGGCGGCGAAAAGGGCGTGCGGCGGTTCGAGACCGCGATGCGCGACGTGTGGGGCGCGGACCTGAAAGTCACGTTCACCCCCGGCCCCGCCCTGCCGGCGATGGCCAGTCAGGTGGCGGTGCTGAACGCCGCGCGGCAGCCCTCGCCGACCGACGCCGTGGTCGGCTGGTCGCGCCACATGCCGGCGCTGTACCAGCGCAAGGTTCTACTGCCGGTCGAGTGGGAAAAGTTGCTGCCGTCGCGCATCACCGCCGACACGCACGAACTCGAAGGCACGGTGCTGAAGATCGTCACCAGCCTGCCGGGCGCCTATTACAACACAAAGCTCGCGCCGATGAAGCCCGAGCGGCTGAGCGACTTCCTCGATCCGCGCTGGAAAGGCAAGATCGCCTCGACGCCTTACGCGGCGAACTTCGACGTGCTGGCCGGGCGCGACCTGTGGGGCAAGGAGAAGGCTGTCGATTTCGCCCGCAAGCTCAGCGGACAACTCGCGGGCCTCATCCGCTGCAACGAGAACGAGCGCATCGCCACCGGCGAATTCTGGGCTCTGGTGCCGAATTGCGCGGCGCGCGACGTGGAAGAAGCAATCCGGCGCGGCGCGCCCATCGCCAACGTCACCCCGAAGGATTTTCTGGTCAAGAACTACACCTATCTCGGCGTGCCGCGAAACGCGCCGCATCCCAACGCCGGCAAGCTGTTTGTCGCGTTCACCTCGACGCCCGAAGGTCAGGCGATCCTGCGCGAAGCATGGGGGGCAGATCTCGACCTCTACCCTGAGTCCGATCTGGCCAAACAGGTTGCGGCGATCGAAGCCGAGACCGGACAGAAGATGGCCCGGGCCACCGCCACCTGGCAGTTGAACAATCAGGAAGGCAATTCGGGCTGGACCGAGATCAATACCATTCTGACCAAGAGCAAATAGCGGATGGAAGGATCGCGCGGCCAGATCGTTTCCGCCACGCGCACTGTAGCCTCGCGCAAGTCGTGGCTGCGATTCCCCGATCCGTGGACGGCGGTTTCGCTGCTCCTCGCGTCCGTCCTTGCGGTTCTGGTGCTGGCGCTGCTGGCGACGACGCTGTGGCTCAGCGTGCGCACCGGCGATCCTGACGATCCCGACGCCGCCTATGCGCTGACGAATTTCGTCGAGGTCTTCTCCGATCCGTTTACGTGGCGCGTCCTGGGGAACACGATCGGTTTCTCGTTCGCGACGCTTTTCGTTTCGCTCGGCTTTGGCCTTCCGGCTGCGTGGCTGGCCGAGCGCACCGACCTGCCCGGGAAGCCCGTGCTGTTCACCGCCATGACGATCGGCCTGCTGATCCCCGGCTATGCGTCCGCGATGGGCTGGCTGTTGCTGATGCATCCGCGCATCGGGCTGGTGAACTCACTGTTCACCAGCGTACTTGGCTTCGCCGAAGCTCCGTTCAACATCGCCAGCGTCGTCGGCATGGGCTGGGTGCAGGGGCTCAATCTCGCCCCAGTCGCGTTCATCATGACGGCGGCCATGTTCCGCGCCATGGACCCGACGCTGGAAGAATCCGCCCAGATGAGCGGCGCGCGCTATCTCACCATCGCGCGGCGCATCATCCTGCCGCTGGCGTGGCCGGCGATTCTGGCAGCGGGCATCTACATCTTCACGATTGGATTTGCGGCCTTCGACGTGCCGGCCATCATCGGCTGGAGCAATCGCATCTTCACGTTCAGCACCTATCTGCTGGTGCAGATGAGCCCGATGGAGGGCCTGCCGCAATACGGACGCTCGGCGGCGCTGTCGACGATTCTGATCGCGGCGGGCGTGGGGTTGAGCTGGTGGTATGGGCGGCTTCAGGCGCTGGGTCACCGCTATCAGGTCATCACCGGCAAGGCATATCGGCCGAGGCAGGCGCAGTTGCGCGGACATCGCGTCACCGCATGGGTGTTTCTCGGCGCCTATCTGGCGCTGTCGAAAGTGCTGCCGCTGCTGGTGATCGTGTGGGCCTCGCTGCTGCCCTATTTCGCGCTGCCGTCGGCGGAGGCGTTCGCGTCCCTCGGCTTCAGTAATTTTCGCGGCCTGCCGTGGGCGATGGCGTTCGAGGGCGCGATGAACACCGGCATCCTGCTGGTGCTGACGCCGACCATCACGCTGATCGTCTGCGTCGCGATTTCGTGGACCGTGCTGCGTGGCAAGATGCGCGGGCGCGGCGTGTTCGACATGATCGCCTTCCTGCCGCACACGGTGCCCAACATCGTGTTCAGCGTCGGGGCGCTGCTGTTGGTGCTCTATGTGGCGCAGGATTATCTGCCGATCTACGGCACGATCTGGATACTGCTGATCGTCTTCGTCGTGGCGCGCGCCAGCTACGGAACGCGTATGACCAACGCGGCGATGATCCAGATTCACAAGGATCTGGAGGAATCCGCCCTAATGGCGGGCGCATCGATCC